>NZ_CAUVXL010000162.1:0-10287 GCF_963555915.1 Protofrankia sp. Cas4 | reverse complement strand
CGGCGAACGTCACCCCCGACGCGTCCAGGCTGGCGGCCAAGACCACCCGTACGACGTCGGCCGGGACACGAGCCGGGTCCACATCGAGATCATCGGCCGTGCGGCCGCCCACGATGTGCTTGCCGCGCAGGCTGACGCTGCCGTCGGATGTGGTCGGTGCATTGAAGAAGACGAAGTCGGCGTCGCTACGCACTTTGCCGGAATCGGTGACCAGCAACGCGACCAAATCGACGTGCTCATCCAGTCGGGGATCGGCCTTCCACGACAGCGTCAGGCGCACCGGTCCGGTCCCCGCGATAGGAGCGACGGCCGTGTTCGCTCCCCGTGTTAATTCCAGCACGGCCACATTCTGCCGCCCGCTGCCGGCCGGGTCAGCAGCCGGCCTCCGACTTGGGGTCGATTACCATATCGGCACGAAAAATCACTGAATGCTACCAGCATCAAGGCCTTTCAGGTTGGTCGCTCATACCGCGAGGCGGACGTCCTTGCTTCAGAGTGGACAGGTGGCTGCTGGACGAACCTGGGCGCAGCCCGGATCTGTCAGCCATGGCGGATCTCCTGACGCTGATGGTGGGGCCGTGGCGAACAATGCTGCGGATCACCGATCACCTCCGAGGCTGTGAGCCGTGTTGGTGCCTATGCCGAGGCGGTGAACGTCGATGCGCGACTGGCGTTGACGATCATGCATTGAGCATCTGCCGGCCCCAGCCGGACTGCCGGTTGGATCAAGGTGTGGGGTGGTCGTCGGGTTGGGTGAAGACGAGGTCGGTGTCGGGCCAGCCGTCACCGACCTCGAGACGTTCGGTGTCCTGCCCGGTGCGGTGGGTGTGGAGAATCGTCATGGTCGCGGTGTCGAGGGAGACGGTGCGGGCGCAGGCGTCGGATTTCGGCCGGTCCATTTCGGTAGCCCAGCCAAGTTGCGCGATCTGCCAGCGGATGTCGATGGTGGCGTGATCGACGTCGAGGTCGGCCCAGTGCAGGGCGGCGCGTAGGACCGCGCGGATGCGTTGTTTGGTGGCGTTCTCGGTGACCCGCTGCCCGCGGCCAGCGGCCAGCGGCCAGCGGAATTCCGGTCTATGGTGGCGGCGGTCTCGTGGACCGGGCTCGAACCGGCGCCCACCCGGACCAGAGCCGGGCGCTCTACCACTGAGCTACCACAAAACCGCCGCCTGTCCCACCGGCCGGGCTCGAACCGGCGTCCACCCGGATTAAGAGCCGGGGCTCTACCGCTGAGCTACAGCGGGACGGCTCTGATGCTTTCCTACATCGAACCGGATTGTCCATCGGATATCGGTCGGCTGGGTAGGTCGCTGGCGACAACCTGCGCGGGCACGCCCTCGGCTACCACGGCCGTGGCGGAAGCACGTGTCGGCTTGCCGCTGAACACGCCCGCGGTCCGCAGCACCAAGGCCCACATCGGGTCGACGACGGACACGCCGTGCACCAGCTCCGGGGTCGGTGTGAACACGGCCACCGCACCGGGTGCGCGGGGCGCCGTCCAACCCCCCTTCTCCGGGTCGACGCCCGCCTCGGCGCACGCCGCCTCCACGTCGGCTCGCGTGCACCGGCCGCGGCCGGCCAGCACGTCCCACGGCAGCGGCAGCCGCGTCGACACCCCCACGTCAGGGTGCAGGCCGCCGGTCGTCCGGTGCCAGGCCGCCAGGTCCGCGGCGATCAGCATCATCGCCTTGCCGGGACACTCGACGTCGAGCGCGGCTGTCGCCCCGCTGGCCGCGAGACACGACAGCCACCCGGCACGCGCGGAGTTGTAGGCACCGCACAGCAGGTTCCACGTCGACGAATCGTCGCCCTTCCGGACGACCATCGTCGCCCGGTCGAAATGGCTCACCGCCCACACCCGGGCCAGCCGGTCTGCCGTCGCGCGCATCACCGCGGACCAACGGCCAAGCAGCGTCCCGCGTTCGGCATCGGTGAGCCGGCCGACGACGTCCGGCGGCGCGTAGGCCAGCGCGACCATCGGCCAGTCGGTGGAGGGGTTCGCAACGCACCGGCGGAACAGCATGTCCGCGACCTCGTCGTACGGGTTGTTCCGGCCGGCGAGCGTGAACTGCCGGCGCACCTTCCGTCGGGCCGTGTAGTAGGCCACGAAACAGCCGGCGTCGGGATCGGCACGGAACCGTTCCAGGCTGATGTCGGCAACGAAGCCGGCCCGGGCGGTCAGTGTCAGGCGCCGCTTGTCCTGCTCACCGTTGAGCCGTTCCGCCTTGGCGGCCAGCCGCTGCAACGCTCGGAACTGCCGGTTGTACTGCCGCTTGGGCACCTCCACGCCCGCCGCGGCGCGCGCCTCGCGGTTCAGCCGGTCCCGGAGGAAATCCAGCTGGTCTGGTGCGGCGCCGATCGCCGATCCCACCATGGCGGCGAACTCCAGCAGGCTGGCCGGGTTGTCCACCCCCACGTGCGACGTGGTCACGTCGAACAGCCGGGCGGTGGCCGCGACCTGCCTAGCGCCACCGACCGGACGGGCGAAGTCCATGCTCATCGAGGTCCAGCCACCCCAGCGGCGTGCAGCCACAGCCGCCCGACCCAGGACGACGCGTTCCCGCCGTCGGAGCCGGCCGGCCAGCGCCGTCAACACCAGCCCGGCTGCGCCCTCCGGGCGAAGCCGGGCGTCCAACGAACGGTGCAGTACGGCCAGAGCATCCTCGGGGCTCGTCGCGCTCGTCTCCACGACCCTGATCATGGCAGCCTTCGAGAACTCGCCGCAACGCATTTTTCGTGCTTCTCGGGCGGGAGTAGGTCGGATCGTCGTCCTCACGCCAGGCGGTGTCGCGAGTGTAGTGGATTTCGTTTTCGATGCCCCATTGGCCGCGGACGTGGGAGTGGAAGTAGGACGCTGTGGCACGTGTGCTCGTAGTGCTGGTGAGGACGAGAGCATATTCGCGAGTGAGGCGAGTTCCGGAGAGGTCGAACTCGTCTCGCCGGATGATGGCCGCATTGTTGACATGTGGGAACTCAGTACCTTCGGCTTTCGTGGCCCAGGTCTGCCAGTTTTTGATCCGGCCGTGTCCACGTTCCTCGACCCGACGAGGTCACCAAGTGGCTGCACGATGCGGTGCGGGCCGGCAATGTCAGCGCGTACGTCGAGGGTGACTTCCCGCGCTATGCGTGGACGCGGGCCGGTGAACGCGTCTATGAGGCGCGGCTGTGTAACTCGGGGTCCGGCGAGTACAAGGGGTATCCGATCCTTCCCGAGGAAGCTCCGGGGTGGCTCCCGTGAGCGTCGGGATCGAACTGCAGATCGAGTGGCTCGACTCACCGGGCGTACGTGCTCCTGAGCTGGCCGCCACCTGGGCGAGGTACCAGCTGTGGGTGGGCGGCAGCTGCTGGCGGGGCACATTCGTCCCTCGGCCACCAGGTCCGCGTACTGGACGTGGTCCAACCTGCGCCGGTACCCCTGGCTGCGCCAGCACAACCTACGAGGCGCCGGGGACGGGATGGCCTGGCCTGACAGTGGTGCCCGAAGGCGCGGTCACCCGGGTTGTCTGGGCCGCCGACGAGGACCGGCGAAGGGCCGAACCTACAAATCCACGCTGTCGGCATCGCCGATTGGTGGTCGGGACTGGCCGACAGACAAGCGGTGACCGGCGTGAACTACGGGTTTGTCCGCTGGTAGGTGGTGGGTCGTCCCCTGCCGCCGAGCTGGGTGACCAGACCACGGCTACGCAGATTGCGGAGGGTTTTGCGGATGTTCGGGGCGGTCAGGTTGAGTTCGTCCGTAAGGTCTGCGACGGTCCGCGCCCGGGTGGCGAGTGCCTGGTAGAGACGTCGTTCGGTGGCGGTCAGGTCGGGCTCGGTGGCTGTCGGGGTGGTGCTGGGTTGGTGGAGGACGACGGTGAACCGGATGCCGCTGTCGACGTAGTGGGCTGGCGGCAGGCCCTGTTCGGTGAGTGCCTCGGTGACGGTAGGGATGCCGCTGGCCAGGGCTTCGATGACGCGGGCGCCGGTTTCGGAGGACCGTACGTGCTGGCAGACGGCGACGAGTCGGGCGTTGCGTGCCGAGGTGACGGCGTCGCGGCCGAGCCGGTCGACGGTGATGCCGTACAGACCGCCGGGATTCGCGACGACGAGGCGGTCGCGCAGTAGTCGTACCTCGACGGCGAGGCCGGTGGACCAGTGGTCGAGGTCGCGGTGGACCAGCGCGTTGGCGACCAGCGGCTCACGTCGCTGACCACACCCAAATGTAACCACAGGCGAGTTACATTTACGTCCGGCGGTTACATGTAGCGGCGACACTCACGATGGGACAGTCCGGCGCGTACTGCAGGCGTAGTCACATGCGGCGACGATCGGTAGTGCGGCCAGCAGATTGTCCCCGGTATGAACGATCGTCACATCGGAGGCCGGGTCCATCGCGTTCGCGAGAGTCCTCTCGGACTGGTTCGCATACATCCGGATTCAGGGTTCGAGCCCCTGACGGCCCATTTTGATCTTGCATACGAACGCCCGGCTCCGTCGATGGCTCGACGGACTCAGGGCGCCGATGGCGACGACGACTTGTCAACCGGCAGTGTTCCTCCCGGCTGGTGTGATCCGCGCTCACCGTCGTCAGAACGCAAGAACGTGACGCAGTCCCCGGTCTACATCTCGCATGAGGCTCTCCGGTACAGCGCCGACGGCGCGCCCGAGCTCGCCCTTGTTGAGAGTGACGATGGCGGTCACGTTGACTACGGAGTCGCGCTGCAGGCCGGTCACAGCAGCGGGGATGAAGACGTTGCCGGGCATGGTGGCCAGCGCGGTGTTCGATGTGATGACGGCCGCGATGACCGTAACCAACCGGCTCGCGTTGTAGGACGCAGACTGGACGACCAGCACCGGGCGGCGCTTGGCTGGGCGACTACCCTCCGCCTCGCCAAGGTCGACCCAATGAACATCGCCGCGGGTGATCACCAGTCCTCTCCGTCGGCCAGGGCACGCCGGCCTGCGCGCACCGCGGCTTGGGACGACTCGTCGGGACCCGCGAGCGCAAGTGCGGCGTCGATGCGTTCGGTCAGGGACTGGGCGTCCAGCTCCTGGATGTAGCGACGGGCTGCTGTCGTGAAGAACTCGGAGCGGCTCACGCCGAGCGCGGCGGCGCGGCGCTCGGCCTCGCTGAACGTGTCGTCCGGGATCGAGATCGCAGTCTTCACACGGTTAAGTATAACTAGGTATAACCACCGCCGACAGTCATGATCCTGGCATTGCCGACAGCCTTGCGGACCGGGGCTGTCGATGGGCGTGATGAGTCAGCGATCGGCGGTGACGATTCCCCGTACCTCACGCACGGCGTAGAAGACAAGCACATAGCCCGCCAGCGGGTCGGCCCACCACCAGCCGAGCCCAGCGTTGAGGGCCAGGCCGGCGAGCACAGCCACGGCCAGGACACCGTCGACAAAGGTGACCCGGCCCTCGGCGGACAGCACCGGGTTGTCCAGCGCCGCGCCGGTGTGTGCCTTGCCCGCGGCAAGAATGACCATCACCACGGCGGTGATCGCGGTCCAGGCGATGCCGGCCGGGCTGTGGCGGGGACGGTAGCCAGCCGCCAGCACCACGGTGGACTCGATGACCAGATACAGGGCGAGCCCGGCGAACGCGGCCCCGATCAGGCGCAGCGCCCGGCGTTCACGGTCCTGCCCGGTGCCGGACAGTTCCCAGATCACCACGGTGGACGCGCCGATCTCGATGAGCGAGTCCAACCCGAACCCGGCCAGGGCCACCGACCGGGCCGCGACCGCGGCCAGCGTCAGGACGACGATCCCGACCGCATTCCAGCCCAGCGTGACGTACTCCAAGGCGAGACCTTGACGCAGTAGCACCGGTCGGCCGGTCCCGTCCGCGGCTGCCACCCGCGCAGTGTTCCAGACCGGTGCCCGGTCCCGCGCGGAAAGTCGGAACGACGGCATTGATCGTTATCAATGCGGCTCTGATCCGCGCAGCACACGGCCCCTGCGGCGTCAACCGGCCATGGCGGTACCGCAGGGCGGGAGGTGAAGATCCGCACGGAACAGGTCTCAATCACGCAACGCACTGAATTCTATGATCAACGTGCGGCCAGGCCGGCAACGGTCTGCGGAACGCCCTCGAACGCGCCGACCGGCGCGAGCCGACCATCCTGCCCCACCGCCCAGCCGAGAACCCGGCGGCCGTCGGGGGTGACGGCCCCGGTCGCTCTAACCGGGGGTTCCGTGCCTGCGGTACCAGCAGGCCTGCTCGACGCCGTCTGGAGCGCGTGCGAACCGCGGCTGCAGTCCCGTCCCCGCACATCACCGACCCACCCCCGGCTGCCACCGACCCCTGCCAGCAGCAGCCCGCAGGCGGACCCGACCAGCACCGAGCACAGCAGCAGACCGGGAGCGCCCACCAATGCCGCAGATCCGGCGGGAGCGACCCGCACCGGCCGGAACGGATCGCCTTCGGGATCGACACCCTCGGCTGCTGGCAGGTGGAGATCCGTGACGGCCACGGCCTGATCCTCGACGAGCCTGCCGGCGTCGATCTGCCACCGGTGGACCTCGACCGGTACGCCACCGACCACCCGGCGGACGCCGTCGCCCTGCAGCAGGCACTGACCGCCCGCTTTCCCACGCAGAGATCCTCCGGCGGCCCGGGGTCACGAACAGCGAGGGTGTTGCCGCCGTCTACCGGCCCTCGCGGCCGTTGCCGCGGGCCGCGAAACCGCCCTGGCCGGGACCGAACACTCCACCACCGGCCTGCGCACGGCCGCCGGCCTCACGCGGGCCGCGAGCCTGGGCTCCGTCGAAATCGCCGAACGCACCGGCTACGCCCGCAGCACCATCATCCAACTGCTGCACGCCGTCGACCTGGCTCTGTTGCCCGCTATACCTTGATGATCGTGAATGGTCGGGCGTTCGGGAGGTGCCCGGCCAGATGTTGAAGATCACCCGGGTCGGATGTGTACACGACCCCACCGTGACGGGCGGCCAACAGAACGACGATCGCGTCGACCCCGTCACTGGAACGGGAACGGCCCAACAGCTCCCCGACAGCGCGCGCTGTCATCTGGTCGACCGATTCGACCAGACAACCGCGGAGCAGTCGCGCGAGGCGGGCCTGTCGCGCCCCGTCCCGCCAGACCTGCCAGATGACCGGCGCCGGGACCACGGGAGTGACGCCGCCGGCCAGCGCCTTGATATGGCGAGCCCACATGCGTTCGTCGTCACGTTCGCCTGCGACGAGCGCGCCAGCGTCATAGAGCAGGTTCACGCGGTCCGGCGCGGGAGGATGCCGACGTCTTCCAGCTCACGTTGGGCCTCGTCGAGGGTACTCTGTGACAGCGGGCCATGTTCGGCCTCCCACTCCCGGGCAGCTGCCAGACCATCCGCGATGACCGCTTGCCGGTCGAGTCGCTCCACGATCGCTTCACGTACCCACGCGGACAGCGACGCCCCCGCGCTGCGGGCGGCGTCCTCGGCACGGGCACGAAGATCATCACCAAGATACAGCGGAGTCGATGTCGTTCTGACCATGCCTGCCAGCATACCCCGATGCGAATCGCATGCGAATCTATCGCATTGAGGTCGACCGCAGATGTGGTACCGGTGCGGCTTGGACCGTACCCGCTTTAGTGGACACTCGGTAAAGCTGCCCGATTGATCGGGAGCGCGAGATATGGGCTCGGCGGACCGACCTGATCATCTGGCCATGCCTAGTAGCACTTCGTTAGGCCATGTTGATATTGGCGGGTGGGGGTAAAGAGAATGAGGCGGACCTCACCAGCTCGTCCGGATCTCTTGGCGCCCATCGGACCACTCCGTGTGGAAGGTGCCTGGGTCGTCGATGCGTCGGTAGGTGTGGGCGCCGAAGTAGTCGCGCATCCCCTGGACCAGTGCGGCGCTGGGTGGCGAGCCTGCTGGCGTTGAGCACGCGCCCGGAGGGTGCAGCGCAGGCACCGCCGTCGTATCGGCGTCCGCAGCCGGTGCCGCGGAGAATCCTTACCGGCCACACCGGCGCGGTGATGTCCGTGGCGTTCGCCCCGGACGGCAGGACCATCGCCAGCGCCAGCAACGACGGGTTGGTGCGGTTGTCGGACCTTTCGTGAGCTAAACCGCTGGCCGCGGCTATGAGCATGCGTCGGTGCGGTCCACCTCCGCGGGTATGCGCCAGGGGTCGCGCGCTCGCTGGCAAGTCCACACCATCCGAGTTACGAACATCGTTTAGAAGATCGTCAATCTCTTTCACCGAACCGTGCCCGTTCGGCCAGCGCGGCTTCCCAGTCGGCCTCCAGCTGGCGTACGACCAGCCGGTTTTCCGGCTCGGCCAGCTGGTACTGGCGCCGGGCCCGGTCCGCCTGGTAGTCGGCCCGTTCCAGCCGCTGCCACCAGATCTGGTCGAGCCTGTCACGTTATTTCTACAGGCCCGCCACATAGAACCGTCCCGCGGATGACGACGGAATCGGACCTCGGGGATCACTCGCACGTGCGCTGATAGGAGTTGCCCATAGACCTGCCCGGCGAGCTCGATCGGGATGGTTGCTTACTGGCTATTTCCGTCGCTTGCGTGCTGTACTTCGACGCCACTACCAGTGGGTTACCAGCCGAATCCCCCACAGGTTCCGATAGTTGCACCTGGAGATTTACGCCCCAAAGTGCGTCGCGTGCGTACGCCACGTCATCCTCCGGCCAGCTGGAGTGAGTGCCCGGTGCTCGTCGGGTCCTGTCCACGTCCGAAACTCGTCCATAGGATCTGACCAGGGCTTCTATCTCACTCCATGATTGATAGGATTTCCGTCGGAAGCGATTCGACGCCTGTACCTCTGTTGTCCAGCCGCGCTCTGCCAGCTACAAGTGCTAGTGACCGCGAAACTGCCACGCGGATCCGCCAGTCGTCACGGAAGCAGATCGAACGCCGGGACGTGCTTGGGGCGCACGACCGTAAAATGACGTCGGTCGAGCGTAGCTACCTGCGCCGTTCCAAGCCGCTCGGCGACTGCAACGACCGATGCGTCGACGGCTCCGAGCGGGAGGTTGTCGTAACGGCGGACCAGATCTGCCATCCTTCGAAGATCGCTTTTCTGGAGCTCCACGAGCCGAAGCTCATCAGCGGCGAGCGCGTCAAGGAAGGCCGCCTCAGCCTGGGAACCCCGCTCACGCTCAAGCAACCAGCACACCTCGGTCAGCACCGGAGCCGGAACCAGCAACAGCCCGGCATAACGCTCCAACAGGTCCAGACATCGCTTGTGATCAGCGTCATCGGCATCAAGAGCCGCGACAAGCGGCCCGGTGTCGACCACCATCACGTGGGACGCCCCAGCTCCGCACGGATGATCTCCTCAGACCGAACAGCAAGATCCCCTCGGCCGCTGTGGAGCATGCCTGCGAATGACAGGCGACGCACCGGCTGCTCGGCAACGGTTCCATCCTGATCCTCAGCGGCTGGCTCACCCGCCGGCACCGAACTCACAAGGTGACGCACGACGTCCCGAACTGCACCAGCCTGTTCCAGGGTCAGACGGTCCACCAGTTCATGGAGTTCCGCATACGTCATCTGCATAGGACCATGGTAGGCGGCCGAGACCGAGGCCGGCTATGACGTTGCAGAGCCACGTCGCATGGGGGCCGCCGTCCACTGGGGTCGGCCCCTGCAGACGTGGTGCCGATGCGGTTGCCGATCACACGAATGCCAGCGACGTCATCCGCCGAGCACTCCGGGCGTGGCGGATGACGTCGCGTAGGCGGCGACGTCTGGCGAGAGGTGCGGAAGATCCCCGACGATCAGCATCGCGCTGCCGGGATTCGTCAAATACTGTGGATAACGTACATGATTATCTGTTATCCGAAGAAACGATGGGTGCTGTGGGCTCATTGCGGGTGCGGGCGTTGCGAACCTGACCGGCAGTGCCCGGCACCCGCTGGCACCTGAAATTGCCCTGGCCTGCACGTTCGGGCATTCTCGGGTTCGGGCGGACATGTTCCGGCACGTATTCCAACGTTCTTTTAATCTCTGGGTTCAGGGTTCGAGCCCCTGGCGGCCCACATCCGATCATGGTTGTGGCCTGCGGTGATCTCGCTTTCTTGATCGACCAAAGAAGATCCTTTGAGGGTTATGGGCTCAATGCGGGCTCAAACCGCACGATCTTGTTCACCGGGTGATCGTATGGGCTCAACACCTTGCTCCATTTAGTGACGTTGCGTGCCTGCCTACGGGTAGCCCGATACCCGACTCGGACACACCCTGGTGATGTGCTCCGAGTGGTGCCGTAGACACTGCGAGCTCGGAGAAGGCTGCCGCGAGTCGGCGTCGCGGGGCTGGGGCACGCACCTATTGCCGGGC
>NZ_CAUVXL010000161.1:16379-18502 GCF_963555915.1 Protofrankia sp. Cas4 | reverse complement strand
CAAGGCAGACGAACTGAAGGAAGCAATGATCAGCGCCGGCCGGGTGCGCGGCATGTTCGATCCGGTGATGGACGCGTTACCGAACATCGGCGTTCTCGCGGTCCTGCTGGTCGGCACGGCCAGGATCTCGGCGGGCGCACTCGATGTCGGAGATCTGATTCGCGTCGCCTACCTGTTCACGCTCCTGGCCTTCCCGCTGCGGGCGATCGGCTGGGTGTTCGGCGAACTGCCCCGGTCGGTTGTCGGCTACGGCCGGGTGCGCGCGGTCCTGCGCGCCCGCGGTGAGCAGCGCTTCGGATCGCAGACACTGCGCGCTCAGGGCCCGGCGAGGCTGACTGTGGACGCCGTCACCTATACCTACCCGCGACCGGTGGATGGGGAGGGGCCGGCGGCCCACGCCCTTGACGGGGTGAGCTTCGATGTTGCGCCCGGCCGGGTGGTGGCGCTCGCCGGGCGGACCGGGTCGGGAAAGTCGACCCTGGCCGGGTTGCTGGTCAGGCTGTACGACCCTGACGTCGGGGCGGTCCGGATCGACGGTGTCGATCTTTCTGAGCTCGCCGACGGTGAGATCAGCTCGGCCGCGTCCCTGGTGTCCCAGCAGGCGTTCCTGTTCGACGACACGGTTCGCGGCAACGTCGCGCTCGGCTTGGCCGTGGACGATGCGGCGCTGTGGGAGGCGCTCGCGCGCGCGCAGGCGGACCGCTTCGTCGCGGCACTGCCCGCCGGTCTCGACACGCAGGTCGGCGAACGTGGAACCACGCTGTCCGGCGGGCAGCGCCAAAGGATCGCCCTGGCCCGGGCGCTGGTCCGCCAGCCGCGCCTGCTCGTTCTCGACGACGCGACATCCGGCGTCGATCCGCGGATCGAGGCGGCCATCCTGGCTGGTCTGCGGGAGCGTGCGGGCGCGTCCACGGTGGTTGTCGTCGCACACCGGCGGGCAACGATCGAGCTGGCAGACGAGGTCGTGTACCTGGATCGGGGACGGGTGGCCGGGCGAGGCAGCCACGATGAACTCATGGCCACCTCGCCCGGGTACGCGGCGTTGTTGACCGCATACCACCCGGTGAGCGGCGGCGCGAACCCCGTCGGGGATGTCATCGGGGCTGTCGTCGAGGACGCCGGAGTGGCACGGTGAGCGTTACCGTGCCGGCCCCTCGCCAGGAGGACCCGGCTCCGAGGCTGGATGGCCCGGTGCTGGATGGCCCGGTGCTGGTGGGCGGTGCCGACGGCGGTGCCGACGGCGGTGGCCCCGACGGCGGTGCTCAGGTCCGCTCCGGGGAGCCGCTGGGGGTGACCCTCGGCAAGATCCGCCGCCTTGTACCGGAACTCACCGCCGGCCTGCCGGTGACCCTCGTCCTTGCGGTCATCGCCACCGTGGGACGGGTGGTGGTCCCGATCGCGGTCCAGCAGACCATCGACCACGGCCTGCTTCACGGGACACCCAACCTGTCGGTGGTCCGTTGGGCGGCGGGCGGCGCGACGGTGGCGATCGGGGTGACGGCCTTTGCGGCGTACCTGATGAGCGTGCGGCTCTACCGGACGTCGGAGTCTGCGCTGGCGACGCTGCGGATACGCGCGTTCGGGCACATCCACGATCTGTCCGCACTGACCCAGTCGGAGCAGCGGCGGGGGGCGCTCACCTCACGGGTTACCAGCGACGTCGACCAGATGTCGCAGTTCCTGCAGTTCGGCGGAATGATCCTGCTGCTGTCCTCCGGGCAGATGTTGATCGCGACCGTCCTCATGGCGGTCTACTCCTGGCCGCTGACCATCGTTGTCTACACCTGCTTCGTGCCGATGGCCCTTGTCATCAAGCGGTTCCAGTCGGTTCTCGCGCAGCGGTATCTGGCCGTTCGGGAACGGGTCGCGCAGATGCTGGGCGCGATCTCGGAGTCCGTGGTCGGCGCGGCGGTGGTGCGCGCCTACGGTGCTCAGGCGCGCACGGCGACGCGGGTCGACACCTCCGTGGACCACTACCGGTCGGCGCAGACCGCCGCGCAGCGGATGGTCGCCACGGTCTTCTCGGCGGGCGAGCTGGTGGCGGCCTGCGCGACCTGCGCCGTGGTGGTCGGCGGGGTGTTGCTCGGGGTGGACGGTGATCTCAGCGCCGGCCGGTTGGTGGC
>NZ_CAUVXL010000161.1:0-15777 GCF_963555915.1 Protofrankia sp. Cas4 | reverse complement strand
CCTGTTCCTGGTCACACTGTTCGTGGTGCCACTGCAGACCCTGACCGAGGTGCTGAACGAGGGAGCGAACGCCCTCGCCGGTATGCGTCGTGTGCTCGACGTTCTGGGCACGCCGCAGGACGTGCGTGACCCGGGCCCCGACGGCGGACTGGATCTTCCGCCAGGCCCGCTCGGAGTGCGTTTCGACGGTGTCGGGTTCGCCTATCCGGGGGGACCGCTCGTCCTGGCGGCCGTCGACCTGGACATCGCGCCCCGGACGAGGGTCGCCGTGGTCGGCGAGACCGGATCGGGCAAGACCACCCTGGCCAAGCTGCTGACCCGGCTGATGGATCCGACCGTCGGTCAGGTGCTGCTCGGCGGCGTGCCCGTGGAGCAGGTGCGGTTCGCGTCGTTGCGCAGGCGAGTCGTGATGGTCCCGCAGGACGGCTTCCTGTTCGATCTGACCATCGCGGACAACGTCCGTTACGGGCGTCCGGAGGCCTCCGACGCCGATGTCATGGCCGCGTTCACCTCGCTGGGGCTGGCGGACTGGGTTGCGGGGCTGGCGGACGGTGTGCACACCCGGGTCGGCGAGCGCGGGAGCTCGCTGTCCGCGGGAGAACGTCAACTGGTCGCCGTCGCCCGCGCCCACGTCGCCGCACCGGACCTCCTCGTCCTTGACGAGGCGACATCGTCGGTCGACCCGGCGACAGAGGTGCGGCTCGCCCGCGCGTTGGTCGCGCTGACCCGGGGGCGGACATCGGTCACGATCGCCCACCGACTGTCCACGGCGGAGACTGCGGATCTGGTGGTGGTCGTCGACGCCGGCCGAATCGTCGCGCAGGGGACCCACGCCGAACTCGTCGGTGTCCCCGGCGTGTATCGGCGCTTGCACGCCTCGTGGACGGCGGGCGTGGCCCATGACCTTGACGGGGACCTCACCTGACCGGCGCACGGCACAATGGGCTCGTGCCCGCATCCGCGTCCCGTCTGGACCCCGCCATCGCCGGTCTGCTCAAGCGTGACCCGGCCGGTCTCTTCCCGGCGGTCGCGCAGCAGTACGACACCGGCGAGGTACTGATGGTCGGCTGGATGGACGACGAGGCCCTGCACCGCACGCTCACCACCGGGCGTGCCACGTACTGGAGTCGGAGCCGCCGGGAGTACTGGGTCAAGGGGGACACCAGCGGCCACCGCCAGCTGGTTCGGTCGGTCTCCCTCGACTGCGACGGGGACACCGTGCTGGTCCAGGTGGACCAGCACGGTCCGGCCTGCCACACCGGGCGCCGAACCTGCTTCGACAACCGCAGCCTGCCGGCCGCTGCCACGGAACCTGCCACCTAACCTGCCATGCAACCTGCCACCCAACCTGCCACCCAACCTGCCACCCAACCTGCCACCCAACCTGCCATGCAACCTGCCACGGAACCTGTGAGGGGAGCCGAGTCGTGACGACAGGCGAGGTCAGCCCGGGCCGGGCCGACTTCCACGCGCTCGCAGCCGAGTACCCGGTGGTCGCGGTGACACGCCGCCTGCTCGCCGATGGTGAGACCCCGGTCGGGGTCTACCGCAAACTCGCCGGGGGGCCGGGAACGTTCCTGCTGGAGTCCGCCGAGCACGGCGGGGTGTGGTCGCGGTATTCGTTCATCGGTGTCCGGGCCGCGGCGACCCTCACCGAACGAGACGGATCGGCCGTCTGGACCGACGGCCAGCCGCCGCCGGGTGTTCCCACCGATGGGGACCCGCTCGACGTCCTTCGCGCGGTGCAGGTGGCGTTGCGCACTCCGAAGCTGCCGGATGCGCCACCGCTCACCGGCGGGCTGGTCGGTTACCTGTCCTACGACATCGTCCGGCGGGTCGAACGGCTCCCGTCCCGTTGCGTGGACGACCTGGGCATGCCCGAGCTGCGCATGATACTGACCGCCGACCTTGCGGTACTCGATCACAGCGACGGTTCCTGCCTGCTGATCGCAAACGTGTTCACCGGCGGCGACGGCGACCCGGACGCAGCCTACGACGACGCCGTGCACCGCCTCGAGGCGATGACCGCCGATCTCGGCAAGTGGAGCGAGCCGACGGTCGCGACCACCACGGCGCCCGCCGATCTCTCGCTCGCAGGCTTTGCCTCGCGTACCGCTCCGGAACGTTTCGAGGCTGCCGTCGAAGCCGCCATCGAGGAGATCCGGGCCGGCGAGTGCTTCCAGATCGTGGTCTCCCAGCGCTTCGAGCGCCCGACCGCGGCTGCGCCCCTCGACATCTACCGGGTCCTGAGGGCCTCGAACCCCAGTCCCTACATGTACCTGCTCCGTTTTGATGATCATGATGTCGTCGGATCGTCGCCGGAGGCGCATGTGAAGGTGACGGGCCGGCACGCGTTGCTGCATCCGATCGCCGGCAGCCGTCCCCGTGGCGCCACACCCGAACAGGACGCCGAGCTCGCGGCGCAGCTGCTGGCCGATCCCAAGGAGCGGGCCGAGCACGTGATGCTCGTCGACCTGGTGCGCAACGACCTGGGACGGGTCTGTACGCCGGGCTCGGTACGGGTGGTCGAGTTCGCCGCGGTCGAGCGGTTCTCGCAGATCATGCACATCGTCTCCACCGTGATCGGTGAGGTCGCGCAGGACCGGTCGGCTGTTGACGTGCTCACGGCGACGTTCCCCGCGGGCACCCTCACCGGTGCGCCCAAGGTGCGTGCGATGGAGATCATCGATGAGCTTGAGCCAACCCGCCGGGGCCTGTACGGAGGCGTGGTCGGTTATCTGGACTTCGGCGGCGATCTGGACACCGCGATCGCCATCCGGACCGCTGTCCTGCGGGACGGGCGGGCCTACGTACAGGCCGGCGCGGG
Organism: Protofrankia sp. Cas4; assembly: GCF_963555915.1. NCBI lineage: Bacteria > Bacillati > Actinomycetota > Actinomycetes > Frankiales > Frankiaceae > Protofrankia > Protofrankia sp. Cas4. Next base: position 12,950 of record NZ_CAUVXL010000161.1, on the reverse strand, counting down.
CATCGTCGCCGATTCCGTGCCCGTGACCGAGAACAACGAAAGTCGCACCAAGGCGGCGGCGGTGCTGCGGGCAATCGAGATCGCCGAGTCGCTGCGCCTCCCGACATGACCGATCAGCAGGAGGCCGTCGCCACGGCCACGGACGGGGGTACGGCCACGGACGGGGGTACGGGTACCGGCCGCCGTGGACGCGGGGAGATGGCTGCGGCGGTGCTCTGCTGCCTGCTGGGCGCCGCGCTCGTCCTGTTCACCGTCAGCGCGACCTGGGTGAATCTGCGTGTCGCGGACGGGGCCGTGGCCGGGGAACCGGTCACCGCCGCGCCGCTCGCGGTGCGGCTGTCCGGTTCGGATCTTGCCCCGGCCGTGGCCGGGCTGGGTCTGGTCGGGCTGGCCGGGGTTGTCGCGATCGCCGCCACGAGGCGACGGGGGCGGGCACTGGTCGGTCTGCCGGTTCTGCTGGCCGGGGTCGTGGTCGCCGTCGTCGCGGGCCGGATCGCCGCCGACCCGCTGCCGGCTGTGCGCGTCGCCTCGCAGGTGCGCCAGATCGCCCCGAGCCTCACCGCTGATCTGCGCGACCTTCGGAGTACGGCCGCGCCGTGGCTTGCCACCGGCGGAGGAGTACTGCTGGCGTTCGGCGGCGCCCTGGTGGCATTGCGGGGGCACACGTGGTCGGCGCTGTCCCCCCGCTATCAGACGGCGGCCGCCCGACCGGTCGACGCCTGGGAGGCCATCGACCGGGGCGACGACCCGACGTGACCGGCGGCTGTTCGTCGGCGGACCGGCCCGGCGCGGCCCAGTTGGTCCGCCGCACCCTCGGCAGCAATCGGCAGCGTAGGACAACGACAGGACAATCACGATACGTGCACATGCAGCGGGCATGCCCGACGCGGGAGGGCTTTCCAGCTGGCCCAAGTCGGTGCGTTTCCGGCTTCTGTCAACCGAAGGGCAATCGCCGAGGGTGGCGGTCGGCCGTCGTCGACGGGGGTCTGATGCCGCTGGCCGATGCCTGGCCTAACATCGGCGCCATGGCTGCGACAGCCCTGGGTACCGGCCGATGAGCGTCCTTGACGACATCCTGGCCGGGGTACGGGCGGATCTTGCAGAACGCGAGGCTGTGGTCTCCCTGGCGACGCTCAAACGGCGGGTGGAGCGTGTCCCGGATCCCAGGGACGCGCTCGCTGTGCTGCGCACCCGGGCCGTTTCGGTGATCGCCGAGGTCAAGCGTCGCTCACCGTCAAAGGGCGATCTTGCCGCGATTGCGGATCCGGCGGCGCTGGCGGCGCAGTTCGAGGCTGCGGGCGCGGCGGCGGTGAGCGTCCTGACCGAGCGGCACCGGTTCGGCGGGTCGCTCGCAGACCTGGACGCCGTGCGGGTGGCGGTGGACGTGCCCGTGTTGCGCAAGGACTTCATCGTTTCGCCGTACCAGGTCTTCGAGGCTCGGGCACACGGCGCCGACATCGTTCTGCTGATCGTGGCGGCGCTCGATCAGCCGCGCCTGGTCGGGCTGCTCGATCGGGTCGAGTCACTCGGCATGACCGCCCTGGTCGAGGTGCACGACTGCGACGAGGTCGTGCGCGCGGTCGATGCGGGCGCGCGTCTGATCGGCGTCAACGCACGCAGCCTGCGGACGCTCGACGTCGATCGCGACACCTTCTCCCGGCTGGCGCCGCTGTTGCCACCGGGGGTCATCAAGGTCGCCGAATCGGGTGTGCGCGGCCCGCACGACCTGCTCGCCTACGCGGCGGCGGGAGCGGACGCGGTCCTCGTGGGGGAGGCTGCGGTGACGGGGAGTGATCCTCGTCAGGCGGTCGCGGATCTGGTCACCGCGGGTGCCCACCCGGCGACCCGGGTGGGGCGCTGACCGAAAGAGGCGGCTGACCGATGCTGACCGATACAGTCAGACGATGACCACCGCCGGAACCGTCGGGTTCGCTCCTGAGGGTGTCGTCCCGGGCGGCCCTGTGCCTGACAACGCCGGTCACTTCGGCCGTTTCGGCGGTCGCTTCGTGCCGGAGGCGTTGTTCGCCGCTCTGGACGAACTGACGGCGGCCTACGCAGCCGCCCGCGCCGATCCGGCGTTCACCGCGGAACTGGACCGGCTGCTCGCGACATATGCCGGCCGGCCCACCCCCCTCACCGACGCGACCCGCCTGGCTGAGTACGTCGGCGGTGCCCGCATCCTGCTCAAGCGTGAGGATCTGGCGCACACCGGCTCGCACAAGATCAACAATGTGCTCGGCCAGTGCCTGCTCGCCCGTCGGATGGGCAAGAGCCGGGTGATCGCCGAAACCGGTGCCGGCCAGCACGGCGTCGCCACGGCCACCGCCTGTGCGCTGCTGGACCTGGACTGCGTGGTCTACATGGGCGAGCAGGACACCCGCCGGCAGGCGCTCAACGTCGCGCGGATGCGGCTGCTGGGCGCAGAGGTCGTCGCGGTCGCCTCGGGCAGCCAGACCCTCAAGGACGCCATCAACGAGGCCATGCGGGACTGGGTGGCCTCGGTGGACACGACGCACTACTGCATCGGTTCGGTGATGGGGCCGCATCCGTTCCCGATGTTGGTGCGTGACTTCCAGCGGGTCATCGGTGTGGAGGCCCGGGGCCAGGTCCTCGACGGCATCGGGCGGCTGCCCGATGCCGTGGTGGCCTGCGTCGGTGGCGGCTCCAACGCGATGGGCATATTCCACCCGTTCATCGCCGACCCGTCCGTTGCGCTGGTCGGTGTCGAGGCCGGCGGGGACGGGGTGGCGACCGGACGGCACGCGGCCGCGATCGCGGGCGGGGCACCCGGCGTTCTGCACGGGATGCGGACCTACCTCCTCCAGGATGCCGACGGGCAGACCCAGGTGTCGCACTCGATCTCGGCCGGGCTCGACTATCCGGGCATCGGTCCCGAACACGCCTGGCTGCACGAGACCGGCCGGGCGACCTACCGGGTGGTTGACGACCATGACGCCATGGACGCGCTGGCGACGGTCGCGCGGCTGGAGGGCATCCTGGTCGCGATCGAGAGTGCGCACGCGTTTGCCGGCGCGTTCGCCCTCGCCCGCGAGCTGGGTCCCGACGCGGTCGTGTTGGTGAACTGCTCCGGTCGGGGCGACAAGGATGTCGACACTGCGGCTCGGTGGTTCGACCTTCTCGATCATTCATGAGCTGACGGAACGGACGCGCTGTGCAGAGTCTGTCAGGTGAGCGGAGCCGTCTCGGCGGTGAGCGGAGCCGGTTGAGTGACATGTTCGCGACGGCACGCGGGGCGGGGCGAGCAGCCCTGGTCGGCTACCTGCCGGCGGGTTTCCCCTCGGTCGCCGGTGGTGTCAGCGCCATGCGGGCCATGGTCGAGGCGGGGGTGGACATCGTCGAGGTCGGCTTGCCCTACTCCGACCCGACCATGGACGGTCCGGTGATCCAGGCCGCGGCCGATGCCGCGCTGAGCCGTGGTGTCACGACACGGGAGGTCCTGGCGACCGTGGAGGCGGTGGCCGCCACCGGTGCCCCCGTCCTGGTCATGAGCTACTGGAACCCGGTCGAGCGGTACGGGGTCACCGCGTTCGCCCGGGATCTCGCGGCTGCCGGCGGGGCTGGGACGATCACCCCGGACCTTCCCCCCGAGGAGGCCGAACCGTGGCTTGCCGCCACCGCGGCGGTCGGCCTCGACCCGGTGTTCCTGGTCGCCCCGAGCTCCTCCGATGCGCGCATCGCGCGGATCGCCCAGGTCAGCCGGGGCTTCATCTACGCTGCCTCGCTCATGGGGGTGACCGGCGCCCGGTCGGTGGTGGGTGCGCAGGCGGCCGGGCTGGTGAGCCGGGTTCGAGCCGTCAGCGACACTGCGGTCTGTGTGGGTGTGGGCGTGAGCACGCCCACCCAGGCGGCGGAGGTCGCCGGCTTCGCCGACGGGGTGATCGTGGGTTCGGCCCTGGTGAAGGTGTTGGTGGACGCCGACCGTGCGGGCGATGATCCCGATACCGCCGCTGCGGCGGTGGGACGGCTCGCGGCAGCTCTGGCCACCGGTGTCGGCCGGGATGCGGCCGGGTAGCCGCCCTGCCGGGGTACGGGAATGTCGGGTATAGCGTTGGCGACCGTGGTCCTAGCCGCGATTCCCAGCCCGTCGACGGGCGTCCTGCATGTGGGTCCCATTCCGCTGCGGGCCTATGCCTTTATGATCATACTTGGTGTCCTGGTCGCGATTGTCGTCACCGACCGGCGCCTGCGGGCCCGTGGCCAGCCGCCCGGCCTCGCCGCGGACGCCGCGGCCTGGGCGGTTCCGTTCGGCATCGTCGGTGCGCGCATCTACCACGTCATCACCAGCCCGGATGCGTACTTCGGCGCCGGCGGCCATCCCCTCGACGCGTTCAAGATCTGGCACGGCGGGTTGGGGATCTGGGGCGGGGTAGCCGGTGGCGCGCTCGGCGTGTGGTTGGCCTGCCGCCATCGCGGGACGCCGTTCGGCCTGTTCGCGGATGCCGCGGCCCCCGGGCTCGTGCTCGCCCAAGCCGTCGGGCGTTGGGGTAACTGGTTCAACCAGGAGCTCTACGGCCGGGCGACCGATCTGCCCTGGGCGGTGCGGATCGACCCGGGGCATCAGCTCGTTGCCGGTGTCTCGCTCTACCACCCGACGTTCCTGTACGAGTCGCTGTGGGATGTCGGCGTCGCCGGTGTGCTGCTGTGGGTGGATCGTCGCCGCAGGCTCGGACGGGGGAAGCTCTTCGTCCTCTACGTCGCGCTGTACACCGCCGGGCGGGGGTGGATCGAGGCCCTGCGCATTGACGAAGCTCACACGTTTCTCGGGATGCGGCTCAACGACTGGGTGTCGATCGTCGTTTTCGTCGTCGCGGTGACCGCCATGGTGGTGCTACGCAGGCCGGTCGATCCGCCGGCCACCGTGGGCCCGGCCCAGGGGCCGCTGACTGCGGACGCCGGTTCGCAGGACCCGGATGCCGGTTCGCAGGGCGTGGACACGGCTTCGTCGGACGCCGGTTCGCTGGACGCGGCTACCGACTTCGGCCCGCAGCCGGTGCCCGGCGAGGTACCGCAGAGCGGCCGGTGAGGATAGTTTCATGCCCGGTTGGCCACATCCGGGTCCGGGCCGTGAGCGATCACGGCGGATCCTGAGCGTACGTGGCACACTCATTAGTGCGCCTGGCCGGGACTGCCCTGTCACGGTGGCGCGTCCGGACAGCGTCGTCCGCCTCACGGAGAACCCCTGAAGACGGACAGGACCCGCCGGATGTTGATCGCACAAGGCTTGTACGACCCCACCTTCGAACACGACGCCTGCGGGGTCGGTTTCGTCGTGGATGTCCGTGGCCGACGCAGTCATGAGCTGGTCGAACAGGGCCTTACCGTGCTGCGCAACCTCGACCACCGCGGAGCGTCGGGCTGCGACCCGGACACCGGCGACGGCGCCGGCATCCTGGTGCAGGTTCCGGACGCCTTTCTGCGCGACGTCGTCGACTTTCCGCTTCCGCCACCCGGCCGGTATGCGGTGGGAACGGCTTTCTTGCCGCAGGTCGCCGGCGACCGGGACAATGCCGTTCGGGCGATCAGCCGTATCGTCCGCGCGGAGGGCCTGCGGGTACTGGGCTGGCGCGAGGTTCCGGTGGTCAGCCACATCGTTGGCCGGGCCGCCGTCGAGGTCGAGCCGCGGATGCGGCAGATCTTCCTTGGCCTGCCCGCGGGGGTCGACAGTCCGGGTGAACCCGCCGAAGCCGCCGAGCCCGCCGACCTGCTCGATCTCGAGCGGCGGGCGTTCTGCGTCCGTAAGCGGGCGCGGCGCGAAGCCGGTGTGTACTTCCCGTCGCTGTCGGCGCGCACCGTCGTCTACAAGGGCATGCTCACCACCCATCAGCTCTCGGCGTACTTCCCCGACCTGGACGATCCCCGTTTCGCCAGCGCGATCGCCCTCGTGCACAGCCGGTTCTCGACCAACACCTTTCCGAGTTGGCCGCTTGCCCATCCCTACCGCTACGTCGCTCATAATGGTGAGATCAACACCGTGCGTGGCAACCGCAACTGGATGCGGGCCCGTGAGGCCCTGCTGGCCAGCGATCTCATCCCCGGTGATATGCACCGGATCTTCCCCATCTGCGCGGACGGCGCGAGCGACTCGGCCAGCTTCGACGAGGTCCTGGAACTGCTCCACCTCGGTGGCCGCAGCCTCCCGCACGCCGTCCTCATGATGATCCCGGAGGCCTGGGAGAACCACGACGAGATCGACCCGGCCCGCCGGGCGTTCTACCAGTTCCACTCGGCGCTGATGGAGCCGTGGGACGGCCCGGCCTCCATCGCGTTCACCGACGGAACGGTCATCGGCGCCGTGCTCGACCGTAACGGGTTGCGCCCGTCGCGTTACTGGGTCACCGACGACGGCCTGGTCGTCATGGCCTCCGAAGTCGGTGTCCTGGACCTTCCCGCGCACAAGGTGGTGCAGAAGGGCCGGCTCCAGCCGGGGAAGATGTTCCTGATCGACACCGCGCAGGGCCGGATCGTCGACGACGAGGAGATCAAGTCGGAGCTGGCCGCCGCCGCGCCGTACGGGGAATGGCTGCACGCCGGGTTGATCGCCCTGGACGACCTGCCCGAACGCGAGCACGTCGTCTACGGTCACTCCTCGGTCCGCCGCCGCCAGCAGGTCTTCGGCTACACCGAGGAGGAACTGCGCGTCATCATCGCGCCCATGGCCCGAGCCGGTGTCGAACCGATCGGCTCGATGGGCACCGACACGCCGGTCGCGGTGCTCTCGGGCCGTCCGCGGCTGCTCTTCGACTACTTCAGCCAGCTGTTCGCGCAGGTGACCAACCCGCCCCTGGACGCCATCCGGGAGGAGATGGTCACAAGCCTGGGCCGGACGCTCGGTCCCGAAGGTAACCTGCTGGCGCCGTCGCCGGCATCGTGTCGAGTGGTACATCTGCCGTTCCCGGTCATCAGCAACACCGAACTCGCCAAGATCGTCGGTATCAACGACGACGGGGACATGCCCGGGTTCGCGGCGGTGACCGTGCGTGGCCTCTATGACGTGGACGGCGGTGGCGTGGCGCTCGCCGAGCGGCTGGCCGAGATCTGCCGTGGCGTCAGCGAGGCGATCGCGGACGGTGCCCGCGTCGTGGTCCTGTCCGACCGTGACTCCGACCGGTACAAGGCGCCGATTCCCTCCCTGCTGCTCACCGCGGCCGTCCACCACCACCTCATCCGGGAGAAGACCCGCACCAAGGTCGGTCTCATCGTGGAGTGCGGCGACGCACGCGAGGTTCACCATGTCGCGCTGCTCCTGGGGTACGGCGCGGCCGCCGTCAACCCCTACCTGGCGTTCGAGTCGATCGACAGCATCCTCGACGGCGGTGACCTGGACGGAATCACCCGCGACCAGGCCCAGCGCAACCTCATCAAGGCGCTGGGCAAGGGCGTGCTCAAGGTGATGAGCAAGATGGGCATCTCCACCGTGGCCAGCTACACCGGAGCCCAGGTGTTCGAGGCGATCGGGCTGTCCCAGCAGCTGGTGGGCACCTACTTCACCGGGACGCCGTCCCGGCTGGACGGCGTGGACATCGATGTCATCGCGGCCGAGGTCGCAGCCCGTCACCACAAGGCGTACTCGGCGGTCGCCTCGGAGCTGGCCCACCGCAACCTGGACACCGGTGGTGAGTACCAGTGGCGCCGCGAGGGTGAGGTGCACCTGTTCAACCCGGAGACGGTCTTCCTGCTCCAGCACGCCACGCGCAGCCGTCAGTACGAGGTGTTCAAGCAGTACACCGCCACCGTCGACGAGCTGTCGCGGCGCAACGCCACCCTGCGCGGCATGTTCTCGCTGCGCGAGGGCCTGCGCCCGCCGATTCCGATCGACCAGGTCGAGCCGGTGTCGGAGATCCTCCAGCGGTTCGCCACCGGTGCGATGTCCTACGGCTCGATCAGCGCCGAGGCACACGAGACGCTGGCGATCGCGATGAACCGGATCGGGGCGAAGTCGAACACCGGCGAGGGCGGCGAGGATGCCAGACGGTTCACACCGGACGCCAACGGCGACCTTCGTCGATCGTCGATCAAGCAGGTCGCCAGCGGCCGCTTCGGGGTGACCAGCGAGTACCTTGCCAACGCCGACGACATCCAGATCAAGATGGCGCAGGGCGCCAAGCCCGGTGAGGGCGGCCAGCTGCCCGGGCAGAAGGTCTACCCGTGGATCGCGCGGACCCGGCACTCGACGGCGGGCGTGGGCCTGATCTCGCCGCCGCCGCACCACGACATCTACTCCATTGAGGACCTCGCCCAGCTCATCCACGACCTGAAGAACGCCAACCCGCGGGCGCGGGTGCACGTCAAGCTCGTGGCCGAGGTCGGCGTGGGTACGGTGGCCGCCGGTGTGTCCAAGGCCCATGCGGATGTCGTACTGATCTCCGGGCATGACGGCGGTACCGGCGCGGCCCCGCTGACCTCGCTCAAGCACGCGGGTGCCCCCTGGGAGCTGGGCCTGGCCGAGACCCAGCAGACCCTGCTGCTCAACGGCCTGCGCGACCGGATCGTGGTCCAGGTCGACGGCCAGCTCAAGACCGGCCGCGACGTCATCGTCGGCGCGCTGCTGGGCGCGGAGGAGTTCGGGTTCGCGACCGCCCCGTTGGTGGTCGCCGGCTGCGTGATGATGCGGGTGTGCCACCTTGACACCTGCCCGGTGGGGGTGGCGACCCAGAACCCCGAGCTGCGTGCCCGTTTCACCGGCAAACCCGAGTTCGTGGAGGCCTTCTTCACCTTCATCGCGCAGGAGGTGCGTGAGTACCTCGCGGCGCTGGGGTTCCGCACGCTGCACGAGGCCGTCGGCCACGTGGAGGTCCTCGACGCGCGGGCCGCACTCGACCACTGGAAGGCCGCCGGCCTGGATCTCACTCCGCTGCTGCACGCCCCGGAACGGCCCTTCGGTGGCTCCCTGCACTGCACGACCGCTCAGGACCACGGGCTGGACAAGGCGCTGGACAACTCCCTGATCCAGCTGTGCGAGGGGGCGTTGGAGGACGGTCGGCCGGTGTGGCTGGAGATGCCGATCCGCAACGTCAACCGGACGGTCGGCACCATGCTCGGCTTCGAGGTGACCAGGCGCTACGGCGCGCAGGGCCTCCCCGACGACACGATCTCGCTGCGGTTCACCGGTTCGGCCGGCCAGAGTTTCGGCGCGTTCGTGCCCCGCGGGGTGACCCTCACGCTCGAGGGCGACGCCAACGACTACACCGGCAAGGGCCTGTCCGGTGGACGGATCATCGTGTTCCCGCCCAAGGAGGCGCCGCTGCGGGCCGAGGAGAACATCGTCGCCGGCAACGTGCTGCTCTACGGTGCCACGGCCGGTGAGGCGTATTTCCGTGGCATCGTCGGCGAGCGGTTCTGCGTCCGCAACTCCGGTGCGACCGCTGTCGTCGAAGGCGTCGGCGATCACGGCTGCGAGTACATGACCGGCGGCACCGTGGTCGTCCTCGGGTCCACCGGACGCAACTTCGCGGCCGGGATGAGCGGTGGCGTGGCGTTCCTGTACAAGCCCATCCTGCGACGGATCAACACCGAGATGGTCGACGTGGACCCGCTGGACGACGACGACCGGGTGCTGCTCCTCGCCCTGGTCGCCCGGCACCGGCGCGAGACCGGGTCGACAGTGGCGGCGGGCCTGCTCGCGGAGTGGGAGACTGAGCAGTCCTCCTTTGTCAAGATCATGCCCCGGGACTACAAGCGGGTGCTCGCCGCGATGCGCAGGGCCGAGGAGGACGGCCTGCCCGCCGAAGATCTGATCATGGCGGCGTCCCGTGCGTGACCGGTGTCCTACGGTGTGTTGCAGAGCACGCCCCGGCAGCCCCGACACGATCATTCGACAGGAGCGGCATGGCTGACCCGATCGGCTTCCTCAAGCATCCCCGGGAGCTGCCGACGCGCCGGCCCGTCGACGTGCGGATCACCGACTGGAACGAGGTCTACGAACCGTTCCCGGTCGAATCCCTGCGTCACCAGGCAACACGGTGTATGGACTGCGGCATCCCCTTCTGCCATAACGGCTGCCCGCTCGGGAACATCATCCCGGAGTGGAACGACCTGGTACGACGGGCTGACTGGGGCGAGGCGATCGAGCGGCTGCACGCCACCAACAACTTCCCGGAGTTCACCGGGCGGCTGTGCCCGGCGCCGTGCGAGACCGCGTGTGTGCTGGGAATCTCCGATGATCCGGTGGCCATCAAGCAGGTCGAGGTGTCGATCATCGATCGGGCCTGGGCCGACGGCACGGTCCGGCCGGTCCTGCCGTCCGCGCGCACCGAGCAGCGGGTCGCCGTGGTCGGGTCGGGCCCGGCGGGGCTCGCCGCGGCTCAACAGCTCACCCGGGCCGGCCACAACGTCGTCGTGTACGAGCGGGCCGACCGCATCGGTGGGTTGCTGCGCTACGGCATCCCCGAGTTCAAGATGGAAAAGCAGGTGCTGGACCGTCGGCTCGCGCAGATGCGGGCCGAGGGGACGGTGTTCATGTCCTCGTGCAACGTGGGTGTGGACATCACCGCGGACGAGCTGCGCGCATCCTATGACGCGATCGTGCTCGCCGGTGGCTCGACGGTCGGGCGGGATCTCACCGTGCCCGGCCGGGAGCTGGTCGGCGTCCACCTCGCGATGGAGTACCTGGTTCCCGCGAACCGGGTCCAGCAGGGCGACCGCACCGAATCGCTGATCAACGCGGCGGGCAAACGGGTGGTCATCATCGGTGGCGGTGACACCGGCGCGGACTGTCTGGGTACCGCGCACCGCCAGGGGGCGGTGTCCGTGCACCAGCTGGAGATCATGCCGCGACCGCCGCACCTGCGGCCGGCGGCGAACCCGTGGCCGACCTGGCCGGTCGTCTACCGGGTGTCCAGCGCGCACGAGGAGGGTGGCGACCGGGTCTTCGCCGTCTCCACCGAGTGCTTTCTCGGTGATGACGCCGGTCGGGTTCGCGCGTTGCGCATGCACGAGGTCGCCATGGTCGACGGCCGCTTGGAGCAGGTGCCGGGTACCGACGTCGAGCTGCCGTGCGAGCTCGTGCTGCTGGCGATGGGTTTCGTCGGGCCGGAACGGCCCGGCCTGCTCGACCAGCTCGGTGTCGCGCTCGACGCCCGTGGCAACGTCGCCCGGGACGCCGGCTGGGCGAGTTCCGTCGCGAAGGTGTTCGTCGCCGGGGACATCGGCCGGGGTCAGTCCCTGGTCGTGTGGGCGATCGCGGAGGGTCGGGCCGCCGCCGCGGCGGTGGACCGTTACCTGCGTGGTTCCACCGACCTCCCCGAACCGATCACCCCGACCCGACGGTGATCGTCGGGCGTCGGCCAGGCGGGCGGTAGGCTTTTCAGCGACGTGCAGGGATCCCGCTGGAGGGCGACGAGGCCAGATGCTGGACAGACGGTTCATCCGGGAGAATCCCGACGCCGTGCGGGAGGCCGCCCGCGTCAAAGGGGTGGACCTCGACGTCGACGCCATCTTGGGCCTCGACCAGTCCGTACGGGCCCTGCAGCACGCGCTGGACACCGCCCAGCGTGAGCGCCGGGAGCTCGCCGGTGGCTTCAAGGCCGCGGACGCGGCCGAGCGCGAGCGGCTGCGGGAACGCTCCGGCGCCCTGGACGAGCAACTGCGCCGGACCCGGGCGGAGCTGGAGGACGCCGGCGCCCGCTTGGGCGACCTGCTGCTGGCGACACCGAACATTCCGTGGAGCGGGGCACCGGTCGGGCCAGATGAGGCGGCGAACACCGTCATCCGGGTCTGGGGCGACCGCCCGGTGTTCGACTTCACCCCGGTCGACCATGTCGAGCTGGCCGAGAAGCGTGGCTGGGCGGAGTTCGAACGGGCCCGTGGCGCCTCGGGGGAGCGGGCGTACGCGCTCGCCGGTGACCTCGTGTTGTTGGAGCGGGCCGTACACTCCTACGCGTTGGACCTGCTGGCGGGCAGGGACTTCCGGCTGCTGTCGGTGCCGTCGCTGGTCAAGCGCGAGGCGCTGGTCGGTACCGGCTTCCTGCCGGGCCACGGTGAGGAGATCTACCAGCTACCCGGGGACGATCTCTATCTCGCCGGCACCGCCGAGGTCGCGCTGGTTGGCCTGCACGCGGGCGAGATGCTGTCCCTGCGTGACCTGCCGTTGCGCTACGCCGGGATCTCGCCGTGCTTTCGCCGGGAGGTCGGCAGCGCCGGACGCGACGTCCGTGGGCTGCTGCGCGTCCACCAGTTCGAGAAGGTCGAACAGTTCGTGATCTGCGCGGCTGACGAGGCGGAGTCCGCCCGCTGGCACGCCGAACTGCTCGACACCGCCGAGCACGTCCTGCAGTCCCTGGGTCTGGCCTACGAGGTGGTGGAATGTGCCACCGGCGACATGGGCCTCGGTAAGTTCCGGATGAACGACATCAACACGTGGTTCCCGTCGCTGGCGCGCTTCCGGGAGACCCACAGCTGCTCGACCCTGCACGACTGGCAGGCCCGGCGGGCGAACATCCGCTACAAGGACGCCGACGGGCGGGTCCGGTTCGCCCATACGCTGAACAACACGGCGGTGGCGACGCCCCGACTGCTGGCGGCCATTCTGGAGAACTTCCAGACCGCCGACCATCGGGTCCGCGTCCCCAAGGTGCTGCGGCCCTATCTCGGCGACCGCGAACTCATCTGACCCCGGCCCAGGGCGGCGGGAATAAAGGGGCGATGGTGCAGTGGACGGTGGCCCGGGTGGATTCCCGCCCGCCCGCAGCGCGTTGGGTCTACGCCTGACTCTCGCCCTGTTCGGGCTGCTGTTCTGCGCGGGTGCCTGTGTGTACTACGCCGTTTCCGACCAGCCGGTCCCGGCCGTTCTGCTCGGCGTGATTGCGTTGACGGCGGTGGTCGACCTCACCGTGATCGTCCGGCGGATGCGCCGGGAACGACGCTGAGGGCTTGGGCGATGTTGTGGCCGTCGGCCGTAGGTGGAAACTGCCGTTCCCGTGACCGCAATGACC
>NZ_CAUVXL010000160.1:0-35194 GCF_963555915.1 Protofrankia sp. Cas4 | reverse complement strand
AAGCTCAGGCCGTGTCTCGTGGTTCCCCCGGCGCGGTTCCGGGGTCCGCTGGTGTGATCAGTCTCTGCAGGCAGGGCCCGAACAGGGGGATCAGGCGCTCGGCGGGTGCCTCCGCGACTTTAGGGATCTTCAGTAGGTAGCGCGTGATTATCAGGCCGATTATCATGCTGGCGACGAGTCCGGATCTCAGCTCGGCGTCGTCGCCGATGATTATGTCGGCGAGCGGACTGGCTCCCTTGTCGATCATTGCGGCCCGCACCGCCTCGGCGGCCTGGTCGTGGGTGAGCATCGACCGCAGCATGGACACGGTCGCCTCCGGGGCGGACTCAAGCCGCTCCAGCAGCGTACAGAGCAGGCGTTCACCCAGATCGTCAATTGGCCCGGGTAGGGCGTCGTCGATGCCCAGTTCGATCTCGGCGGCGGCGATGAAGAGCGCCTCCTTCGATCCGAAGTGCTGCATGACCAGGGCTGGATCCACGTCCGCCCGGCCGGCGACAGCGCGGATCGTCGCGCCCTGATAGCCGCACTCGCCGAACACTGTGCGGGCTGCGGCGAGGATCGCGGCTCTCGTGCGGGCGCGACGTTCAGCCCGTCCGAGGTGCGGCGTGTCCGATATCACAGAAGGTGTCACTCCACGCACGTTGACTGACCTCCGAACTTCTTTCTATGGTCATTGAGTCTACGAGTGTTGAGTGTGTGCTCGAGATGATCGTGCTTGCGGTCACGTCGACACAGGCCGTTTCCCGGGCTCCGAGCGTCCCATCTGTCGATGACCGTCTTCGTCTGTCGTGGCAAGAGGGGAACCTGTGCCAACACTGGCCCGCTGGAGCTTCCAGCACCGCCGCCTTGTCCTGCTGCTCTGGCTTGCGGCTGTGCTGGGTGTCGGCGTGACCGGCGCCGCTGCCGGTACGGATTACAAGAACGTCTTCTCACTTCCGGGGACCGGTTCGCAGGAGGCGATGGATCTCCTTGCCCGTGAGTTCCCCGCGGCGTCGGGGGACAGCGCGTCGATCGTCCTGCATGCCCGTTCCGGGACACTGCGGGATCCACAGGTGCAGGCCACCGCCTCCCGGATGCTCGATTCTGTCGCGCGGCTGTCTCATGTCGTGGAGATCACCAGCCCCTACGGCCCCGATACGGTCGGTCGGTTCAGTACGGACGGCCGGACCGCGTTCGCTACCGTAGCGCTCGACAGGCAGGCGAACGAGATCCCCAGGGACGACATTGTCGCGATCGTCGACACGGCTCGGGCCGCGGACAGCGGTGCCCTGCAGGTGGAGCTGTCCGGCAACCCGATCAGCGTCGCGGAACAGGACCTCGGCAGTACCAGCGAGCTGGTGGGTATCGCCGCCGCCGCGGTGATCCTGTTCATTGCCTTCGGCACGCTGCTGGCCATGACTCTGCCGCTGATCACCGCGATCATCGCGCTGGGAGTCGGGCTTTCTCTCATCGGACTGCTCTCCCATGCAATGAACATCGCCGAATTCGGGCCGACCCTGGCCACGTTGATCGGCCTGGGCGTTGGCATCGACTACGCCCTGTTCATCGTCAACCGGCACCGGACCGCGCTGCGGGCCGGCAAGAGCCCGCTGGATGCGGCCGTCACGGCCGTCAACACCTCCGGTCGCGCGGTCATGTTCGCGGGTGTCACCGTGTGCATCGCCCTGCTCGGGATGCTCGCGCTGCGGGTGGACTTCCTGGTCGGGGTCGCCGTGGGCGCGGCGCTCGTGGTGGCTCTGACCATGGCCACCGCCGTCACCCTGCTGCCCGCGCTGTTCGGCTTTTTCGGGATGAAGGTGCTCAGCCGGAAGGAGCGGGCGAGGCTTGCGGCCGCGGGCGGGGAACCCGAGGTGGCCGCCGGGTTCTGGTGGAACTGGGCCCGCCGGATCGAGCGGCGTCCCGCACTGTCGGCCGTGATCGCGGCGGGACTGATCGTGGTCGTGGCCGTGCCCTTCTTCTCCCTGCGGCTCGGCTCCTCCGATCAGGGCAACGGACCGGAGTCCAAGACGTCCAGACGGGGGTATGACCTGCTCGCGGAAGGGTTCGGCGCCGGATTCAACGGTCCGTTCGTGCTCGCCGCTGAGATTGGCTCCCCGGCGGACCGCGGTGCCCTGTCGAGGCTGGTCGCAACGTTGCACGACACACCCGGAGTGGCGTCGGTGTCAGCGCCGCGGGAAAGTCCCAACGGACACGCCGCGACGGTGACGCTCTACCCGACCACCAGCCCGCAAGACGCTGAGACCTCCAAGCTGCTCGATCGGCTGCGGGATGAGGTCATACCAGCGTCGACCAGGGGCAGTTCGCTGGTCGTCCACGTCGGCGGCGTTACGGCGATCTTCGACGACTTCGCGCATGTGCTCGCGGACAAGCTGCCTCTGTTCGTCGCCGTGGTCATCGGCCTCGCCTGCCTGCTGCTGGTTGTGGTGTTCCGCAGCGTCGTCATCCCGCTGATGGCCTCGGTGATGAACCTGCTCGCGGTCGCCGCGTCCTTCGGGGTGCTCGTTGCGATCTTCCAGTGGGGATGGCTGTCCGACCTGTTCGACATCCAGCCCGGGCCGATCGAGCCGTTCCTACCGGTGATGATCTTTGCGATCCTCTTCGGACTGAGCATGGACTACGAGGTGTTCCTGGTCAGTCGGATGCACGAGGAGTGGCTCGTTCGCCGGGACAACCGGATCGCCGTCTCGCTGGGCCAGGCCGAGACCGGCCGTGTGATCAGTGCGGCTGGAGCGATCATGGCGTTGGTGTTCGGCTCCTTCATGCTCGGGGACGATCGTGTGATCAAGATGTTCGGTCTGGGCCTCGCGCTCGCGGTCGTGATCGACGCGTTCGTCATCCGGACCGTGCTGGTGCCCGCGCTGATGCACCTGTGCGGTAGGGCGAACTGGTGGCTGCCGGCCCGGCTCGACCGGGTGCTACCCAGGGTCTCGGTTGAACCCACGGACCAGAGCGAGGAGATACGCCACCCGCCCGTACCCCCCGGTGCCGACGTGCCGGCGCAAGCCGGTGCCGGCGGGCACAGCTGACAGGCGCATGCGGACAGGTGATTCTCGACCTCAGCACCGATGATCAGCCCGCGCCGCAGTGATTTTTTGCGTCGGCGGAGGGTTTACCGGCTAATAGGACGGTGCCCTACACTCTGGTCTCCTTCCACGCCCACCCGGACGACGAGGCGCTGCTCACCGGCGGAACCCTGGCGCGGGCCGCCGCGGAGGGCCATCGGGTGGTCCTTGTGGTCGCCACCACTGGCGGTGCCGGCCCGGCGTCGCGCGACGTGCTCGCCCGCGGCCCGTTGGCCGACCAGCGCAAGGCCGAGCTGGAGCGCTCCGCCCGGGTACTCGGATGCGCCCGGGTCGCGTGGCTGGGCTACGAGGATTCCGGGATGGCCGACGCGCGGTCCGGGGCGGACTCGGCGTTCGCCGAGGCCGACGTCGACGAGGCCGCGGCACGCCTGGCCGAGATCCTGCGCGAGGAGCGGGCCGACGTCCTCACCATCTACGACCCCGCCGGTGGATACGGTCATCCCGATCACGTGCAGGTGCACCACGTCGGGGTCCGTGCCGCCACGATCGCCGGCACTGGTGTCGTTCTGGAGGCGACGTTGGACCGCGGGGCGTTGCAACGGATGCTGCGGATCGTCTCGCGGTTACCCCGCGTCCCGGCGGGCTTCGATCCGGCGCGCGTCGCGGACCTTTACACCGCGCGCGAGACGCTGACCCACCGGGTCGACGTGCGCCGCCATGCGCGGGCGAAGCGGGCGGCTCTGGCCGCGCACGCCAGCCAGGCCAGCACCGACTCCGGCCTGCGCCTGCTCACGGTGCTCCTTCGGCTTCCCCGTCCGGTGTTCCGGTGGGCACTTGGCCGTGAGTGGTACGTCGAACACGGCCGGGCACCCGGGCAGCCGCTCCTCGACGACATCTTCGCAAGCCTCACCCGGTGAACCCGCACCCGCAGGCCGCGGTACCGGGCGTCCTCACACGCCGGGGCTGGCGGTGGGCCGATCCTGCACTGGGTGGGCCGATCCTACGATGGGTGGGCCGGTTGCCGGGGGGAGCCCGACCTTCGTCGGTGCCAGGACGGGGACGGTGGTCCCCCGCGGCGGGAAACGTCTTTCCGTCGTTGTTTCCCGAAAGTCCCGTCAAAGGTGTTGTCCGCGCAATTGCCGACGCTTTTCCCGCACGTCCGAGGATATATGTGACGGTGCTGTTGTCGAATTCAGCGTGACGTGCACCGCCCCCTTTACGAGATGGCGATTTGACACCGCGAAACACCGCTGAATCAATGCCTCCGTATAAGAAGGACGGGCGAGCCGCATGGCCCGCTCTACCCACTGTAGAACAGTGGGTACGCACCCTCGCCGACCGTCGGTCATTGAGGAGGTCCACGCACGTGGCCAAGCAGATTCAGCATCTGGACCGGGTGGCAATCCGGTTCGCCGGTGACTCCGGCGACGGAATGCAGCTCACCGGCGACCGTTTCGCCTCCGAGACCGCCATCCTGGGAAACGACCTGTCGACCCTGCCCAACTACCCCGCCGAGATCCGCGCCCCATCGGGCTCGTTGCACGGCGTGTCCAGCTTCCAGGTGCATTTCGCGGCCCATGACGTCCTCACCCCCGGTGACTCCCCGGACGTCCTGGTGGCGATGAACCCGGCTGCACTGCGCGCCAATCTCGCCGATCTGCCGCCGAATGCGGAGATCATTGTCAACACGGATGAGTTCACCACGCGTAACCTTGAGAAAGTTGGTTACACGAGCAATCCGCTGGAGAACGACTCGCTCGACGGGTACACGGTGCACCGGGTGCCGCTGACCACCGCGACCGTCGCCGCGCTCGCCGACATCGACGTCTCCAAGAAGGACGCCGAGCGGGCGAAGAACATGTTCGCTCTCGGGCTGCTGTCGTGGATGTACAGCCGGCCCACCGAAGGTACGGTCGAGTTCCTCAAGCAGAAGTTCGCCAAGAAGCCGCAGCTGGCCGCCGCGAACGTGGCCGCGTTCCAGGCCGGTTGGAACTACGGTGAGACCACCGAGGACTTCGCCGTCCGCTACGAGGTCAAGCCCGCGAAGCTGGTACCCGGCACCTACCGCAGCGTCAACGGCAACTCGGCGCTCGCCTACGGTCTGGTCGCGGCTGGTCTGCGCGCCCAGCTGCCGGTCTTCCTCGGTGCCTACCCGATCACCCCGGCATCGGAGATCCTGCACGACCTGTCGGGCTACAAGCGGTACGGCGTGACGACCTTCCAGGCCGAGGACGAGATCGCGGCGGTCGGTTCGGCGCTCGGTGCCTCCTACGGCGGCGCGCTCGGTGTCACCTCGACCTCCGGCCCGGGGCTGGCGCTCAAGACCGAGACCCTCGGCCTCGCGGTGATGCTGGAGCTACCGCTGGTGGTCGTGGACGTGCAGCGGGCCGGTCCGTCGACCGGTCTGCCGACCAAGACCGAGCAGTCCGACCTGAACATCGCCCTGTTCGGCCGGCACGGTGAGGCACCGCTCGCGGTGATCGCCGCCCGCTCCCCGGCGGACTGCTTCGACGCGGCGCTGGAGGCGGCGCGGATCGCGCTGACCTACCGGATGCCGGTCATCCTGCTCTCCGACGGATACCTGGCCAACGGTTCCGAACCGTGGCTGCTGCCGGACCCGGCCGACCTGCCCGACCTGCGGGTGGAGTTCGCGACCGAGCCCAACGGGCCGGACGGGACATTCCTGCCGTACCTGCACGACCCGCACACGCTCGCGCGTCCCTGGGCGGTGCCGGGCACACCGGGTCTGGAACACCGCGTCGGCGGGTTGGAGAAGGCCGACGGCACCGGCGCGGTGTCCTATGTGCCGGCCGACCACGACGTGATGATGCGGCTGCGCGCCGCCCGGGTCGAGGCGATCGAGGTGCCCGATCTGGAAGTCGAGGACCCATCCGGCGAGGCTCGGGTGCTGGTGCTCGGCTGGGGTTCCACCTATGGGCCGATCGGCGCGGCCTGCCGCGTGCTGCGGGAAGGCGGGGTGGCCATCGCCCAGGCACACCTGCGTCACATCGCGCCGATGCCGAAGAACGTCGGCGCGGTACTTGCCGGCTACGACCGCGTCGTCATCCCGGAGATGAACCTCGGCCAGCTCGCCCACGTGGTACGTGAGCGTTACCTGGTCGACGTCGTCTCCTACAACAAGGTCAACGGCCAGCCGTTCACCTCGGCCGAGCTGGAGACGGTCCTCGGAGAGGTCGTGCGTAATGCCTGAAGTGCCCGTCAAGCTCACCGCCAAGGACTTCCGGTCGGATCAGGAGGTCCGCTGGTGCCCGGGCTGCGGTGACTTCGCGATCCTGTCGGCGATCCAGTCGTTCATGCCGGAACTGGGCATTCCGCGCGAGAACGTCACGTTCGTCTCCGGGATCGGCTGTTCGTCGCGTTTCCCGTACTACCTCAACACCTACGGCATGCACTCGATCCACGGTCGGGCGCCGGCGATCGCGACGGGTCTGGCGGTCAGCCGGCCGGACCTGTCGGTGTGGGTGGTCACCGGTGACGGTGACGCCCTGTCGATCGGCGGCAACCATCTCATCCACGCGCTGCGCCGCAACGTCAACATCAAGATTCTGCTGTTCAACAACCGTATCTACGGGTTGACCAAAGGTCAGTGCTCGCCCACGTCGGAATTCGGCAAGGTCACCAAGTCGACGCCGGGCGGCTCCCGCGACACCCCGTTCAACCCGATCGCGCTGGCGCTCGGCGCCGAGGCGTCATTTGTGGCGCGCACCATCGACTCCGACCGCAAGCACCTGCAGTCGGTGCTGCGTGCGGCCGCCGCACACGAAGGCAGCGCGTTCATCGAGATCTACCAGAACTGCGCCATCTTCAACGACGGTGCGTTCGACGTGCTGAAGGACCCGGCCAGCCGCGACTCGGTGCTGGTCCGCCTTGAGCACGGCAAGCCGATCACGTTCGGTGGCTCGGGGGAGAAGTGTGTGGTGCGCGAGCCGCGTGGTTTCGGGCTTGAGGTCGCCGACACCGCCCACGTCCCCCGCAGTGAGGTCATCGTCCATGACGAGACGGTGGAGGGCCCGGCCTACGCCTTCACCCTGTCCCGGTTGTCCGACTCCGACCTGAGCAACACCCCGATCGGGGTGTTCCGTCGGGTGGGGCGGCCCACCTACGAGGCCATGGTGGCGGAGCAGAACACCTCGGCCCGGACGGGCAGCGCGAACGCGACGCCCGACGAGCGGCTGTCCGAGCTGCTGCACGCGGGCAACACCTGGACGATCAACTGATCCACCGATCAACTGATCCACCGGCATGGTGTGATTCCTGATTTCTGGCGTTCCCCGGTCGTCGGCGTCGTCACAACGCTCGCGGCCGGGGGACGCCTTTGTCGTTCTCCGCACCGTTGTCGCTCTCCGCACCGTTTTCTGCGGTGCGGGCATTCGTCCATGGCTTCCCGGGCCGTGTGAACAACGGGTCGGGTCGTTGGTCGGCACATGCGGGTACGTTCGTCCCGCCGGCGGCGGTCGGCCGTATTTGGGCATGGCTTGGGGTTGTAAAACAATGAGCGGGAGACAACATGTCGTATTGCACCGTGGGCAGGGTGCCGGCCGGCGGCGCACCATTCGGCGCCAGCCGTTCGCGCCGTTGGTCCCAGGGTCTTTCGGACACCCGGCCCGAGCTCCTTCAGCTATTCGTCCCAGAATCGCGGATGCGGCCGAAACGTTACTGGGAAGATACGGCGCTTAAAGAGCACGAAACAACAGTGGACGACATTCCTAATCGCGGCGCTTCAACGGCGAGGCCCGCGGAAGTCGCCACCGGTCGCGACAGCCGATCGCAGGCGGGCACATCTCGCCACCTTCCTTTTCAACCGACGGAGGGCAACTGTGGGGCACGACATCGTGATCGGGTTCTGTGACACCACCTTGCGTGACGGTGAGCAGGCCCCGGGAGTTGCCTTCACGGCGCAGGAGAAACTGCTCATCGCCACCGCGCTCGACCAGGCGGGGGTGGCGCAGATCGAGGCGGGCGTGCCGGCCATGGGTCCATCCGAGCGCGAGGTGCTGGCTCGCATCGCCGGCGCCGGGCTCCGGGCGGAGATCGTCGCCTGGTGTCGCGCCATGCGGTCAGACATCGACGCGGCGGTCGCCTCCGGCGTCGGTCGGGTGCACCTGAGTATTCCCGTGTCCGACCTGCATCTGACCCACAAGCTCGGTCGGGACCGGGCGTGGGCGCGCAGCCGCATCCGCGACTGCGTCGCCGACGCCCTCGATCGGGGGCAAGCCGTCGGGGTCGGGTTCGAGGACGCCTCACGGGCGGACGACAGCTTCGTCATCGAGCTCGCCGACGAACTGGTCCGCGATGGTGTCGACCGCCTGCGATGGGCCGACACCGTCGGGGTCCTCGAGCCCTTCAGCGCCTGTGCCCGGATGTCTCGACTGGTGGGCGCGGTGCCCGCCAACTGGGAGATCCACGCCCACGACGACTTCGGACTCGCCACCGCCAACACTCTCGCGGCGGTTCGGGCCGGCTTCGGGTTTGTCAGCACCACCGTCGCGGGGCTCGGCGAACGTGCCGGCAACGCGCCGCTGGAGGAAGTGGCGATGGCGCTTCGCCACCTGCTGGGAATCAGGGTCGACCTTGACACCACGTCCTTCCGGGCGCTGGCCGGCCTGGTCTCGCGCGCGGCACGCCGTCCGGTGCCGTGCGGGAAGGCCATCGTCGGTGAGTCCGCGTTCATCCACGAGTCCGGCATCCACGTGGATGGCGTGCTCAAAGCGCCCAGCATCTACGAACCCTTCGACCCCGCGGAGGTCGGTGCGCACCGCCGCCTGGTCGTGGGCAAGCACGCGGGGCGGGCGTCACTGCGGTACGCCCTGCGCAAGCACGGAATCGATGCAGACGAAAGCGTTCTCGGACCTGTTCTGGAAGGTCTGCGATCACAGGTCTGCATGCTCAAGCGACCGCTGCGCTCGGACGAGGTCCGTGATCTCTACGAGCGGTTCCAGGTTTCGGCTACCTGCACCAGCACGGCTACCTGAACCAGCACGGCTACCTGAACCAACTCCGGCTTTCCCACAGTGACGCACGCTCGGGCGTGCGGTGAAGGAGCACACACCGATGAGGCAGATCGCCTTTTACGGCAAGGGTGGTATTGGTAAGTCCACCACTCAGCAGAACACGATGGCGGCGCTGGCCACCCGCGGCAACCGCATCATGATCGTTGGCTGCGACCCGAAGGCGGACTCGACCCGTCTGATCCTGCACTCGAAGGCCCAGACCTCGGTTCTGGCCCTGGCCGCGGAGAGGGGCTCGGTCGAGGACCTCGAGCTCGAGGATGTGCTGCTGGCCGGCGAGTTCAACATCCGCTGCGTCGAGTCCGGTGGTCCGGAGCCGGGTGTCGGGTGCGCGGGTCGTGGTGTCATCACCGCGATCACCTTCCTCGAGGAGAACGGCGCCTACGAGGACCTCGACTTCGTCTGCTACGACGTCCTGGGTGACGTCGTGTGCGGTGGCTTCGCGATGCCGATCCGCCAGGGCAAGGCCCAGGAGATCTACATCGTGACCTCCGGTGAGATGATGGCGATGTACGCGGCGAACAACATCGCCCGAGGCATCCTCAAGTACGCGCACTCCGGTGGCGTGCGTCTGGGTGGGCTGATCTGTAACAGCCGTAAGACCGACCGCGAGGACGAGCTCATCATGGAGCTCGCGCGGCGCCTGAACACCCAGATGATCCACTTTGTCCCCCGCGACAACATCGTCCAGCACGCCGAGCTGCGCCGGATGACGGTTCTGGAGTACGCGCCTGAGTCCAACCAGGCCAATGAGTACAAGGAACTCGCGCGCAAGATCGAAGAGAACGACATGAAGACCATCCCGACTCCGATCACCATGGACGAACTCGAGGAGCTTCTGATCGACTTCGGGATCATGGAGCAGGAGGACGAGTCGGTTATCGGCCAGAAGGCCACCGCGGTCGCGTGACCGGGCGTACCTCCTCATCAGAAAGGTCTGTCGTGACTCCTCCTGTGACTCCTCCCGCGACTCCAGCCGCGACTCCCGCCGTGACCCCGCCCGTCGACACCCAGGCGATGATCGATGACGTCCTCGCCGGGTACCCGGCGAAGGCCGCGAAGTTCCGGGCCAAGCACGTCAAGCCCAACGACCCGACCGGGTCGAAGGAGTGCGAGGTCAAGTCCAACATCAAGTCGCGCCCCGGTGTGATGACGGTCCGTGGCTGCGCCTACGCCGGTTCCAAGGGGGTGGTGTGGGGCCCGATCAAGGACATGGTCCACATCAGCCACGGGCCGGTCGGTTGCGGCCAGTACTCCTGGGCGTCCCGGCGTAACTACTCGCACGGTACCCGCGGCGTCGACAACTTCGTCACGTTCCAGTTCACCAGCGACTTCCAGGAACGCGACATCGTGTTCGGCGGTGACAAGAAGCTCGCCGTGATCTGCAAGGAGATCGCTGAGCTGTTCCCGCTGGCCAAGGGCATCTCCATCCAGTCCGAGTGCCCGATCGGTCTGATCGGTGACGACATCGACGCGGTCGCCCGCGAGGCGTCGAAGGAACTGGACATGCCGGTCGTCCCGGTGAAGTGCGAGGGGTTCCGCGGTGTCAGCCAGTCGCTGGGCCACCACATCGCCAACGACGCGATCCGCGACATCGTGCTCGGCACCCGGGACACCACCAAGCAGACCGCGTACGACGTCGCCCTGATCGGTGACTACAACATCGGTGGTGACGCCTGGGCGTCGCGCCGCATCCTGGAGGACATGGGCCTGCGGGTGGTGGCCCAGTGGTCCGGTGACGGCACGCTCAACGAGCTGTCCACCAGCCACCTCGCCAAGCTGAACCTGATCCACTGCTACCGGTCCATGAACTACATCTGCACCACGATGGAGGAGCGCTTCGGCACTCCGTGGACCGAGTTCAACTTCTTCGGCCCGACCAAGATCGTTGAGTCGATGCGGAAGATCGCTTCGTTCTTCGACGACACGATCAAGGAGAAGACAGAGGCTGCGATCGCCAGCTACCAGCCCCTGTTCGACCTGGTACGCAACGAGTACCGGCCGCGGCTGGAGGGCAAGCGGGTGATGCTGCTCGTCGGTGGCCTGCGCCCGCGGCACACCATCGGCGCCTACGAGGATCTCGGCATGGAGATCATCGGTACCGGCTACGAGTTCGCCCACAAGGACGACTACAGCCGCACCAACCCCGAGCTCGGCGAGGGCGTCGTGATCTACGACGACCCGAGCGCCTACGAGCTCGAGGAGTTCGCCCGCCGGCTCAAGCCCGACCTGATGGGTGCCGGAGTGAAGGAGAAGTACGTCTTCCACAAGATGGGCCTTCCCTTCCGCCAGATGCACTCCTGGGACTACTCCGGCCCCTACCACGGTGTGGACGGCTTCGCCGTGTTCGCCCGCGACATGGACATCGCCATCAACAGCCCGACCTGGACCCTGTTCCAGGCGCCCTGGTCCACGGCCGCATAGCACGGCGCCGGACTGGTGAACCGGACGGCCCGGGAGCCGTTTTCTGATCGGCTCCCGGGCCGCCGGCCGGTTCGCTGCGCAGCAGACACCGCAGCACCGCCGCCAGGACCGACCGCAGCGCAGACCGATTCTTCTTCCCATCGACCAAATAAGAGGGCGTTCGCATGCCAGACAATCCCGTACCTCTTCGTGTGCTGGACCACAATGAGCTGTTCAAGGCCCCGCACTTCCAGGAGCAGTTCGACCGCAAGCGTGAGTTCGAGGAGCCCGCAGACCCCGCCGAGATCGCCCGGATCACGGACTGGACCCGGTCCTGGGAATATCGGGAGAAGAACTTCGCCCGGGAGGCGCTCACCATCGACCCGGGCAAGGCATGCCAGCCACTCGGCGCCCTGCTCGCGGCCATCGGGTTCGCCGGCACGCTCCCGCTCGTCCACGGTTCGCAGGGCTGCGTGGCCTACTTCCGCAGCTACTTCGCCCGGCACTTCAAGGAGCCGTTCCCGGCTGTGTCATCCTCGATGACCGAGGACGCGGCCGTCTTCGGCGGCCTCAGCAACCTCATCGAGGCGCTGGAGAACGCCACCACGCTCTACAAGCCGGACATGGTCGCGGTCTCCACCACCTGCATGGCCGAGGTCATCGGCGACGACCTGCAGAACTTCATCGGTACGGCCCGGGAGAAGGGCGCCATCCCGGCGGACTTCCCGGTACCGTACGCGCACACCCCGAGCTTTGTCGGCTCCCACCTCACCGGCTACGACAACATGATGAAGGGCATTCTTTCCTACCTGAACAAGGGAAAGAAGGCGAAGAAGTCCAACGGCACGCTGAACGTGGTGCCGGGCTTCGAGACCTACACCGGCAACCTGCGTGAGATCAAGCGGTTGCTCACCCTGCTGGGCGTCAAGCACGTCCTGCTCGGCGACCACACCGACGCACTGGACTCGCCGGCCACCGGTGACTACGAGCTGTACCCGGGTGGCACGCCGCTGAAGGTCGCCGCCGATGCGATCAATGCCAAGGCGACCCTGTTCCTGCAGGAGAGCGCCACCCGCAAGACCGCGGAGCTGGTGAGCACCGAGTGGGGGCAGGCGACCGCCACGGTGCCGCTGCCGATCGGCGTGGGCAACACCGACCGCTTCGTGACCGAAGTAGCTGCCCTCACCGGGATCACGGTTCCCCCCGCCGTCACCGCCGAGCGCGGCCGGCTGGTCGACGCGATGACCGACTCGCACGCCTACCTGCACGGCAAGCGCGTGGCGCTCATGGGCGACCCCGATCTCGTCGTGGGGCTGCTCGGCTTCCTGCTGGAGCTCGGCGTCGTGCCGGTGCACGTGGTGTCCACCAACGGTGACGAGCCATTCAAGAAGCGTGCCGAGGCCGTCCTGGCCGCGAGCCCCTATGGTCACCACGCCACCGTCTGGACGGGCAAGGACCAGTGGCACCTGCGGTCGCTGCTGTTCACCGAGCCGGTCGACCTGCTGGTCGGGAACTCGTACCTGAAGTTCCTGTCCCGGGAGGCGAACCTGCCGCTGGTGCGGGTCGGCTTCCCCATCCCGGACCGTCACCACCTGCACCGGTTCCCGATCGTCGGCTACGAGGGCGGGATCACCCTGCTCGCCCAGTTCGTCAACACCGTGCTCGACGAGCTCGACCGCAACGCCCCAGACCACAGCTTCGACGTCATTCGCTGAGGTGGAGATGGCTGCCCTGACCCGCGGCACGCTCGCGACAGTCCCGCTGTTCGACGAGCCGGCATGCGATCACAACCGCACCAAGGACCTCGCGACGCGAAAGGCGGGATGCCCGAAACCCAAGCCGGGCGGTACCGCCGGCGGCTGCGCGTTCGACGGTGCGATGATCACGTTGGTGCCCATCGCCGACGTCGCCCACGTGGTGCACGGGCCGATCGGATGTGCCGGCAACTCGTGGGACGGTCGGGGCAGCCTCTCTTCCGGTCCGACGCTGTACCGGCGCGGCTTCGCCACCGACGTCGGTGAACAGGAGGTGGTGTTCGGCGGGGAACAGCGCCTCTACGACACCGTCGTCGAGGCCGCCCGACGCCACCGTCCAGCCGCGGTCTTCGTGTACTCCACCTGCGTCACGGCGATGATCGGCGACGACATCGACGCGGTGTGCGCGGCGGCGGCGACCGTGACCGGGGTACCCGTCGTCCCGGTGCACGCGCCCGGCTTCGCCGGCAGCAAGAACTTCGGCAACCGCCTCGCCGGTGCGGCCCTGCTGGAACACGTGATCGGCACGGTCGAACCGGCGTTCACCACCCCCTACGATGTCAACCTGATCGGCGAGTACAACATCGCCGGCGAGTTGTGGGATGTCACCCCGGTGCTGGCCACACTCGGTATCCGGGTGCTGGCGAGCATCAGCGGGGATGCCCGCTACGCCGAGGTCGCCGCCGCTCATCGGGCCCGGGCGACGATGGTCGTCTGCTCGCGCGCACTGCTGTCGCTGGCCCGCGGGCTGGAAGACCGCTACGGCATCCCGTGGTTCGAAGGCAGCTTCTACGGCCTGCGGGCGATGGCTGACACGCTGCGTGGGTTCGCCGGCCTCCTCGGTGATGATGAGCTCGTCTGGCGCGCCAACGAGCTCATCGCCGCGCAGGAGGCCGGCGTCGCAGCGGCACTCGCCCCCTACCGGGAGCGCCTGGCCGGGGCCCGCGCAGTGCTCTACACCGGCGGCGTCAAGAGCTGGTCACTCGTCTCGGCACTGCAGGACCTCGGGGTGGAGGTCGTTGCCTCCGGAGCGACGAAGAGCACCGACGACGATGTCGACAAGATCACAGCGTTGCTCGGCCCGGACGGTCATGTGATCAAAGACGGGAACCCGACCGAGCTGCTGCGCATCGTTCGCGAGACCCAGGCCGACATCCTCATCGCGGGTGGGCGTAACCAGTACACCGCGCTCAAGGGCAGGCTGCCGTTCCTCGACGTCAACCAGGAACGCCAGCACGCCTTCGCCGGCTACGCCGGAATGGTCGAGCTGGCTCGCCGTCTCGACCTGGCGCTGTCCAGCCCGATCTGGGAGCAGGTTCGCGCGCCGGCCCCGTGGGACCGGCCCGCCGCCCCTGAGAACACCGAGAACGCCGAGAACGCCGAGAACGGGGCCTCCTGATGGCACGCGTGGTGCCCGGCGCCACCGGCGCGGCGTTCGATCCGCTCAAGCACAGCCAGCCCCTCGGTGGCGCCCTGGTCTTTTTGGGCCTGGCCCGCTCGATACCGCTGCTGCACGGCGCCCAGGGCTGCACGGCCTTTGCCAAGGCCCTGCTGACACGGCACTTCCGCGAGCCGATTCCGCTGCAGACCACGGCGGTCACCGAGGTCAGCGCCGTGCTCGGTGCGTCCGACTCGGTCATCGCCGCGTTGGACACGATCAGTGAGCGTAACCACCCGGATGTGATCGGGGTGCTGACCACCGGCATGACCGAGGTCAACGGCGAGGACCTGCTCGGTGTCCTGCGGACCTCGCCGTACGGGCCGGCGGTGCCAGCCGGGCCGGCCGCCGGGCACCCCCTGGTCGTCCCGGTGTCCACGCCGGACTTCCGCGGCGGGCTGTCCGATGGCTGGTCGGCCGCGCTGGAGGCCCTGGTCGGTGCCGTCCCCGGCGCCGGAACGGCACCGACCAGGCATCGGCAGGTGGCGGTGCTGGTCGGCCCGTCGTTGTCCGCCGTCGACCTCGACGAGATCGCCGGGCTGGTGCGGGCGTTCGGGCTCGACCCCGTGCTCGTCCCGGACCTGTCCGGCTCCCTGGACGGCCATCTCGACGAGGCCTGGTCGCCGCTGACCACGGGTGGGACGAGCAGGTCGGACCTGTTCGGGCTCACCGCCTCGGGCGCGGTGACGGTGATCGGCGCGACCGCCGCCGGCGCGGGTGCGGCGCTGGCCGCCCGCGCCGGCGGCCGTGCAGCCCTGACCGTGCACGATCATCTCAGCGGGTTGGAGATGGTCGACCGGCTGGTGCGCATCCTGATGGATCACAGCGGCGTGCCCGCGCCCGAGCCGGTCCGCCGGTGGCGGCGTCGGCTCGCCGACGGCCTGCTCGACAGCCATTTCGTTCTCGGTGGCGCGCGGATCGCGCTGGCCGGTGAGCCCGAGCAGCTCGTCGCGGTGGGCTCGCTCCTCTACGACGCCGGCGCTGAGATCGTCGCGGCGGTGTCCCCGACCGACGCCCCGGTGCTCGGCCGGGCGCCATGGGACGAGGTGGTCGTCGGCGACTTCCTCGATCTCGCCGAGCGGGCCGCCGCCGCCGGTGCCGAGCTTGTCGTGGCATCCAGTCACGGACGCGAGGTGGCCGACCGGATCGGCGCGGCACACCTGGCCCTGGGTTTCCCCGTGTACGACCGTCTCGGCGCGCAGCTGCGGGCCACCGCGGGTTACCGCGGCAGTCTCCAGTTGCTCGTCGACACGGCCAACTGCCTTCTTGATCATCGCTCCGGCCGGCGTCCCGAGCCGGGGCGTGAACCTTCTGCGACCCGGTCCAGCAGGCGTTATGAGGATATGAGGAGTTGACGTGCTGAAAGTCGCATTCGCCACGAGTGACGGCAGCGCCGTCGACCAGCATTTCGGTGTGTGTCGTCGGTTCGACGTGTACGAGGTCTCGGCGACCGCGGCCGAGCGGGTGGAGACGCGTACGCTGCCCCCCGCCGATGACGACGAGGACAGCAAGATCGAAAGTCGGCTGGCGGCGGTGGCCGACTGCTCGATCCTGCACGTCTGCGCGATCGGCGGGTCCGCTGCAGCCCGGGTGGTGAAGGCCAAGGTCCATCCGGTGAAGACCGAGCCGGACACCCGGGTGATCGATCTGATCGAGCGGTTGCAAGGTGTCCTTGCCGGGAATCCGCCGCCGTGGCTGCGCAAGGTGATGCGCCAGCACTCACCGGGTCTGGCGCCCAACTGGACCCCCCGATGAGCGGCCCCACCGGCGCTACCGGCGCTACCGGCGCTGGAGGTGCGCCGAGCGTGATCGCCGGCAGCGGCTTCCTGCGTGACCTGGTCGACCAGCTGCGGGCTGGCGACACCTACGGACAGTTCGACCGGCTCGGTGTCGAGAAGCTGCTCGGCCCGTTCGTGCTCACCGCGGCGCGGCGGCGCGAGCTCGCAATCACCTGCGACATCGATCCGGCGACCGAGGGGCGACTGCGTACCTACTACCAGGCGGTCGCGGCTGGTATCGAGAAGGTGACCGGTCAGGTCACCGGCTACGTGCTGGACCTCAGCCACGAGGGCTTCGGTCGGGTCATCGTGTTCGTCGGCCGCCTCGTGGTCATCTCCGACGTCCTGCGTGACGCCCATCGGTTCGGCTTCGACTCCATTGATCATCTGGCCGAGCGTGGCGAGGCGCTGGTACGCGCCGGCGCCGCACTGGCCGGCGCCCACCCGGAGGTGGCCCGTGACGACTCCTGACGAGATCCCCCATCTGCAGACGAAGCTGAAGAAACTCAACAGCCTCGCCACCCGCTTGAAACTCGATCTGCACGACCTGGCCGAGGACCTGCCGATCGGCTGGGAACAGATCCTGGAGACGGCCACTGCCACGTACAACACCTATGTCGAGATCAACCGACTGGAACACGAACTGGCAAAGGTGGATGCCCGGTGAGCGCCCGCCCGCCGGTGCCGCCCGTGGCGCCGGACACCGACCGGTTGGCGGACTTCCGCCGTGCCGAGACCGCCGAGGAGTACTTCGAAACCCTCGACGTTCCTTACGACCCGCGGGTGGTTGCCGTCAACCGGCTGCACATCCTGCGGCACTTCGCCGCGGCGGTGGCCCGGATCGACGCCGACCCGGCCCTGCCGGCCGCCCGCATCGCCGCCTATCGAACGGCGCTCGTGGACGCCCATGAGGTGTTCACCACCGCCGGGGCGCTGGACCACCGTCTGTTCAAGGTCCTGGCCGACCGTGCCCCCCAGGCGTTCGTCGCCCTGGCTGCCGTCACCGTCGAGTCAGCTGTCGAGTCAGCTGTCGAGTCAGCTGTCGAGTCAGCCGTCGAGTCACCGGAGAGTGTGCGATGAGAGCCGCGTTCGACATCGGTGACGAGGTGAGCGCCGTCAAGGCGTTGCGTAACGACGGGACCTACCCCGAGCCCGGCGTCGCTGTCGGCGACGTGCTGGTCGACGCCGGATCAGTCGGCCACGTTCGCGGCGTCGGGCTCTACCTGCAGGAGCACATCGTCTACGCGGTCGCGTTCACCAACGGCCGGGTCGTGGGCTGCCTGGAGAAAGAGCTCAGCCCGGCGACGGTCGCCGCAGGTCATGAGACCCGTCATGAGACCCGTCACGAGGCGTGTCACGAAGGAGGTGAACCAGCATGACCGAGGGTTCCATTCCGCTGCCGGTGCTGCCCTCTGCGCGGGCCACGCAGCAGGCTGCCGGCGAGGCGGTGGCTCCCGCCGGTGGGTGCGCGTCGACCAAGGGTTGCGGGAGCAGCGCCACCGGACTCGACCCGGAGATCGCCGAGAAGATCGCGAACCATCCCTGTTACAGCCAGGAGGCGCACCAGTACTACGCCCGGATGCACGTCCCGGTCGCGCCCGGCTGCAACATCCAGTGCAACTACTGCAACCGCAAGTACGACTGCTCCAACGAGAGCCGGCCCGGTGTCACCAGCCGGCTGCTGTCGCCGGAGGAGGCGCTCGCCAAGGTCAAGCGGGTTGCCAGCGAGATCAAGCAGATGAGCGTGCTCGGCGTGGCCGGGCCCGGTGAACCGCTGGCGAACGCCGGCCGTACCTTGCGCACGATGGAAATGGTGGCCCGGGACTGCCCGGACATCAAACTCTGCGTGTCCACCAACGGGCTCACCCTCGTCGATCACGTCGATCGCATCGAACAGCTCGGCATCGACCACGTGACGATCACCATCAACATGACCGACCCCGAGATCGGGGCGCGGATCTACCCGTGGGTGCTGTACCGGGGCAAGCGGCACACCGGCCGGGAGGCGTCGAAGATCCTTTCGGACCGGCAGCTGGCGGGGCTCGCCGCGCTGACCGAACGCAAGATCCTCTGCAAGGTCAACTCGGTGATGATCCCCGGTGTCAACGACGACCACCTGGTCGAGGTCTCCCGCACCGTCCGGGGCATGGGTGCGTTCCTGCACAACGTGATGCCGCTGGTGTCCGCACCCGAGCACGGCACCCACTACGGCCTGACCGGGCAGCGCGGCCCCACCCCGACGGAGCTCCAGGCTCTGCAGGACCGCTGCGCGGGCGACGACGGCGCCGAGATGAACATGATGCGCCACTGCCGCCAGTGCCGGGCCGACGCGGTCGGGCTGCTGGGTGAGGACCGCAGCGAGGAGTTCGGCCCGGAGACCTACCTCAACGGCGAGGTCACCTACGACCTTGCCGGGCGCCAGCAGGCACACGCCGCGATCGAGCGTTGGCGCACCGACGTCCGGGCCACCCGCGAGGAGCTGCGGATCTCCGCGGACGGCATCGCCAAGCCGGCACGGACCGTCCTGATCGCTGTCGCCACCAAGGGCGGCGGCGTGGTCAACCAGCACTTCGGCCACACCGAGGAGTTCTGGGTCTACGAGGCGGGTGAGAACTGGGCCCGCCTGGTCGGCACCCGCAGCGTCGCGCGTTACTGCGAGGGCCCGTCTGAGTGTGATGCGGACGAGTCGGTGCTCGACAAGACCGTGCGGCTGCTGTCGGACTGTGCTGCCGTGCTGTGCAGCAAGATCGGCAATGGGCCGCGGGAGGCACTGATCGCTGCCGGGATCGACGCCGTCGAGTGTTACGACCTCATCGACTCCGCCGTTGCAGCCCAGGGCGCGCGGCTGGCTGCTGCGACGCCGTCGCAATCCCTGACCGGGCCGGGCGGGTCGCCCGAGCCGGGCCAAGAGCCGGTGGCGGCGCGGTCGATGATCGCCAGCCGCCTCGCAGCGGAGGTATGATCATGATCAGTAAGTTGCAGGTTGTTCTCACCGAGCGCGCGGGCGACCAGGTGCGTGCCCTGCTCGCCCGCGACGATGCGACCGCCGGCTACGGCCTGCGGGTCGGTGCGCAGCCCGGTGGATGTTCGGGCTACACCTACAGCCTGGCGCTTGCGCCCGCCGCCGAAAAGGGGGATGTCATCGTTCGCCAGGACGGGTTCGACGTGCTCGTGGACTCGGCCTCGGCCTCGATCGTCCACGGTGTCCGTATCGACTATGTCGAGTCGCTGACCTCGTCGGGTTTCGTCTTCTCCAACCCCAACGCGTCGGACCCCTGCTCATGCGGGTCGTCGTTCGCCGCGCCGGAGCGCAACGGGAACGAGGATGCACTGTGGCAGCAGGTCGAGGATGCGATGGCGCTGATCCGCCCGTTCCTGCAGCGTGACGGCGGGGACGTTTCGGTGCTCGATGTCACCGGTGGAGTCGTGTCGGTGCGGCTGACCGGCGCCTGCGGAGGGTGTTCCTCCGCGTTGGACACGCTCGCGGGCGTCATCGAACGTCAGTTGAAGGAATCGGTGCCCGCGGTCGAGCGAGTCGTCCTCGCCCCCTGACCGCGCCTGGACGTATCGGGAGATGGACCAGTGAGTATCGCGATCAGTTTCACCGACCGGGCGGCGGACAAGGTGCGCGCGCTGCTCGACCGCGCGGGGACGGCATGCGCATCGGGTCTGCGGATCTGTGTCGACACGTCCGGCAACTGCGCCGGTCACCGTTATCGGCTCACGGTCGTGCCGGCACCGGCGGACGGTGATGTCGTCACCCGCGTCGGGGATTTCGAGGTGTTCGTCCCCGCCGACGCGACGGATCAGTTCGACGGCATGCGTATCGACTACACTGAGTCGTTGATGTCGTCCGGCTTCACCTTCTACAATCCGAACACGCGCAGCAGTTGCCTGTGTGGCCCTTCGTTCGTACCCCCGGTCCAGCCTGACGGGGTGGAGACGTCGCTGTTGCAGAAGGCGAACGTGGCAATCCAGTACATCCGACCGCATCTGCAGCTCGTCGGACGGGACGCGTCCGTCGTCGGGGTCGCCGACGGTGTGGTCTCGGTCCGGCTGACCGGTGCGGGCCTCGAGCGCGAGGCCGAGATGATCGCGCTGGTGCGGACGGTCGAGCAACAGCTGCGGGAGGCCGTTCCCGACATCAGCCGGGTCGTGCCCGCGGCCGTGAGCCGATAGCGCGGCCGGGAACGGCGGCCGGGAATATGGGTGGGGACATGCAGCGCTTTGCACGTCAACTGACACTGGATGGTTTCGGCGGACCGGGACAGGAGCGACTGTGCGCGGCGACGGTGCTTGTGGCGGGGGTGGGTGGGGTGGGCGGCGCCGTAGCCACCTATCTCGCCGCGGCTGGCGTCGGGCGGCTGGTCCTCGTGCATCCCGGCGCCCTCGAGATACCCGACCTCAACCGACAGACGCTTATGCGACCCGACCGGGTCGGTGATCCGCGGGTGGCCTGCGCCGCCGACACACTGCGGGTCCACTATCCCGACGTCACGGTCGAGGAGTGGGACCGCGACCTGTTCGACCCGCATATGCCCGGTCTCGTCGCCGGTTCGGACGTGGTGGTCGACGCCCGCCACAACTTCCCCGAACGTTTCCGGATCAACCGGATGTGCCTGGACCTGGGTGTGCCGCTGGTCTTCGCGGCGATGAACACCACCGAGGCCCAACTGCTCACGGTCGTGCCGGGCGGGCCGTGCCTGCGCTGCGTGTTCGCCGACGGGGACCCGCAGTGGGACCCGCTCGGCTTCCCGGTGCTCGGCGCGGTCGCCGGCACCGTGGGGTGCCTGGCGGCCATGGAAGTGATCAAAACGGTCGCCCGGTTCGGCGAGAGGTTGACCGCCAAGCTGCTCGCCTTCGACCTGTGGGACATGGATTTCCGCTCGTTCGCCGTGACCCGTGACCCGGACTGCGTCGACTGCGGGGCGCACCGGTCGGAGGTGTACCAGATGCACCGCCGTGAGCCGACCCCGATCGGGGCCGGTCTGGCCGGCCTGGCCGGTCTGGCCGGCCTGGCCGGTCTGGCCGGCCTGTGTGGCAACGACGATCCACGCTGACGACGATGATCTATTTTGACCACAACGCCACCACACCGGTCGACCCGCGGGTGCTGGCCGCGATGCTGCCGCTGTTCGCCGAGCAGTGTGCGAACGCCTCCAGCGGTCACGTCGCGGGCCGGGCGGTCGCTCGGCTCGTCGAGCAGGCTCGGGGGCAGGTCGCGGCGCTGGTGGGGGCGAACCGGCGCAACGTCGTGTTCACCAGCGGAGCCACCGAGGCGGTCAATCTCGCGATCCGCGGCGTCCTGGCCGGCGCCGGGTCCCCCCGTCGGCGCATCCTGGTGGCGGCCACCGAGCACAAGGCCGTCCTGGCCGCGGCTGCGCAGGCCGTGAGCATCCACGGGGGCACGGTCGGGTTGGTCCGGGTGCTGCCCGACGGCACCCCGGATCTCGACCACCTCGCCGCATCGCTGTCATCGGATGTCGTGCTGGTCGCCGTTATGGCGGCCAACAGCGAGACCGGCGCGATCGCGGACGTCGGGCGGGCCGCCCAGCTCGCGCACGGCGCCGGCGCCCTGTTCCTCTGCGACGTCACGCAGGCCGCAGGCAAGATCCCGGTGGCGCTGGACGCCGGCGAGATCGACCTCGCGGTGCTGAGCGCACACAAGATCTACGGCCCCAAGGGGGTCGGCGCGCTTCTGGCCAGCCGGCGCCTGCAGGCCCGCCTGACGCCGCTGATCGTCGGCGGGGGTCAGGAACGCGGCCTGCGCAGTGGCACGATCAACAGCGCCGGCATCGTCGGATTCGGCCAGGCCGCGACGATCGCCGCGGCGGAACTGGCTGCCGACGCCGATCGCCTGCGCCGCCTGACCGCGCTGCTGCACCATCTGCTTACCGAGAAACTCGACGGCGTCGCGCTCAACGGCCCGACCGTCACCCGGTTGCCGAACACCCTGAACCTGCGGTTCGTCGACGCTGACGCCGACGCGGTCATGACAGCCATGCCGCAGGTGGCCGTATCGGCGGGCAGTGCCTGCCAGGGGTCGAGTACCGAACCGTCCCATGTGCTGACGGCGATGGGCCTGGGTACCACCGCCGCGTCCCAGAGCCTGCGTTTCAGTCTCGGTCGCCCCTCCACCGCCGAGGAGGTGCACGCCGCGGTCGGCCATGTCGTCTCCGCCGTCGAGCACATCCGCGCTCTGGGCGCTGCTTGAGGGGGCGGTGGTTTCGGTCATTCTGACAACCGCTTTCACCTACCGCTGCGCAGGCGGAGCCGGAGGGGGCGGTGGTTTCGGTCATTCCGACAACCGCTTTCACCTACCGCTGCGCGGGTAGAACGTCGAGGAAGCCGGGCGGTACGTGGCTGGCCAGCCAGACACCGTTGGCGCTGCGCCGGAACTGGTGGCCGGCCTGGTGCATCGCGCCCGAGTCGACGGTGAGGATGACCGGTTGGCCCCGGCGGGCGCCGACCCGTCCCGCCGTATCCGAATCAGCCGACAGATGGACGTCGTGGCGTCCCATCGGGCGGAGCCCCTCCCGACGGATCGCGGGCAGGAAGGACCCGATCGTGCCGTGATAAAGCACCTCTGGCGGCGGCGTCGCCGCCAGACCGAGCTCCACCCGCACGGAATGGCCCTGATTGGCACGGATGTGCCGTCCGGCGTCGTCGACAGCGAAACGTTGCTTGTCGCTTGTCGCCA
Source organism: Protofrankia sp. Cas4 (assembly GCF_963555915.1). Lineage (NCBI taxonomy): Bacteria > Bacillati > Actinomycetota > Actinomycetes > Frankiales > Frankiaceae > Protofrankia > Protofrankia sp. Cas4. The sequence continues at coordinate 12,069 of NZ_CAUVXL010000160.1, read as the reverse complement.
CGACCTCGTCGAGCTCGGCCCGGCTGATCGGGAAACCGGACCGGGCGCAGGCGTCGAGCAGATCGGTGACGGGTGTCCACCCCGCGCTGTCGAGAACAATGCCGATGGCATCGGGCGCGTGCCGCAGATGGCGGGACAGGTAGCGCGACACCCGCTCCGCGCGACGCGCAGTCATATCTACCATAAGGTCCAGACTATCCGAGTCATGGGCCGAGTACCCGCGGTCAGGATCGGACGCGGGGTGCCTGGTTCCGGCTGACGGTGTCGATGATCTGTGCGGTCGGGCCGACGACCAGGACCTCGTCACCTGGCTGAAGCCGGGTGTGGCGGGTGGGCCGGTAGTTGGGGGCCCGGTCGGGGGTGCCGTCGTGCTCGGATGAGGTGGCGATCGCGAGCAGCCGGGTCCCGGTCGACAGCTCCTGCAGGGTCGGGCCGTCCAGGCCACCGCCGGCGACCACGGTGATCCGCGCGACCAGGAAGGGCTCACGGTCGACGTAGAAGGTGCTCACCACCTCGTAGTCGAGGGCGGCGCCGACAAACCACGGGGTGGCCAGGGCGGACGCGCTGCGGGCGGTGTGGATGGCGAACCTGCGTTCGGCTTCGTCGGCAAGTGTCGTGTCGAAGATGCGCAGCACCACCCGCAACCCGGGCTCGCCATCGCCATCGCCATTGCCATTGCCATTGCCATTGCCATCAGATCCGGGGGCGCGGGTTCGCGCCGGGTCGATCCCCGACCGGAGCCCCCGGCGTCCGCGTCCCGGCCGGTGCGGTCGACGGCCAGCGCGACGACGGTCCGCGTGATGATCGTTGAATGCTTCCCGCGCGGAGAGCACAGCCTCCAGGTTCGCCACGTCGTCGCTGGTCAGTGCGGCGAGGGTGGTGGCCCGGGCGAGTCCGGCCTCCATCAGGGTCGCGCGGACGGTGGCGTCACCGAACACGACCGGCACCTTGAGGTCGCGGACCACCGAAAGGAAGCGGTTGTTCGCATCTCTTTCGACGATCACGACGTCCCGCCCGGCGGCGACGAGGCCTTCCACGGTGGCCAGCCCCACCGAACCGAGCCCGCAGACGATGACGTGGTCACGCACGGTCGTGGCACGCCCGTGGCCGATTGTCCGTTCCAGCCGGCGGCTGATGATCACATTGGTGATGAACGCGTACACGATCGCGATGGACAGCGCACCGAGGAGGATCAGGGCGATGCCGAATGCCTGTAACCAGGATGCCGCCGCACCGAAGCTGAAGTCGCCGTAGCCGACGGTGGCCATGGTGGTGACGGTCAGATAGAACGCGTCGAGAGGGCCGAAGTCCGCCGGCGCGGCCGGATCGTTGTCGGCATAGGTCAGGCTCAGCACCAACGTGCCGATGGTCATGATGGTCAGAACCGCGCCGAGGGCGAGCCGGAACGGCCGGTCGAACTCGGCCGCAGTGGTCACGGCGAGGTCCCGGATCCAGGCGTGCGGGCGGCGGCGGCGGCCTGCCCGGCCTGCCCGGCCTGCCCGGCCCGACGGTGGGTCGGTGCGGTGTGCCGACAGGTTCGCCAGCGCGTTGACGTCATGCACGCTGCTCACTCGGACGCCGTTGTCGGCGAAGTCCGCCAGCCTGCCGAGCAGGGCGATGTGGTCGCCGGGGGTGACACCGGTATCGCGGCTCGGGCATACCTCCACCTGCCGCGCACCCGGTCTGCGCAGCGCCACCGGTGTCAGATTGCCGAAGACCTGTCGGAACGCCCCGGCTGTGCGGACCGGGACGTCCACCACCGTGAAGATCTCCGATCCGAGCCGGAACGCATGCCGGACGTCGGAGCGGATACAGGCCTCGACGAAGCTGTGGCCGGCCTTCTCCGCGAGGTTCAGCACGCGCACGCTGGGCAGCGCCGCGCCGAGCTGATCGCCGAGCGGGGCATTGGTGACCCGCACGACAAGGCGCAGCTCGGGTGCGATCTCGGTGGCGACCAGCGCCGTCTCAAGATTGTCGAGATCGATGTCATGGCAGGCGATCAGCGCCATCGCGCCTGCGATCGACGCCTGCCGCAGCGCGTCCCCCGTATGTGCCGAGTCGGCCAGGACGGGGATCCCCCACCGCTCAAGGCGGCGGCGCAGCGGACCGACGTCGCGTCTCTCGATGACGACGACGGCCACCCCCGCGGTGTGGAGCTGCTCGGCGATCCGGAAACCCAGCTCGTTCAACCCGCAGACGATGACATGCCCGGAGACGATCTGGCTGAACGCATGGCCGGACACGACCCTCACCACACCTCCGCCTGGACTCTCGACCCGGCCGTTCTGGCCGCAGTATGCCGTCCCTGTGCCCGGTTGCGCTCCGACCCGACCGTGCGGACCTCGACCGTGCGGACCTCGACCGTGCGGACCGGCGGGTGGCTGCACCGGCGTTCGCCGTCCGGGCATACTGCGTGGCGACGACGGACGGAGTCGGTGGCACCCGCGTGAGCGGGCGCGGTCATGGGCGTGCTCACGGGACGGGAGAACCACTCGGGATGCCAGCGGTGGAGCCGTGGCATGGATCGGTGCTGGACGCGGTGTTGGAACGGATCACCTATGCCAACGAGGAGACCGGTTACACCGTCGCCCGTGTCGACACCGGTCGGTCCGGTGACCTGATCACGGTAGTGGGCGCGCTGCTGGGTGCACAGCCTGGCGAGGCATTACGCATGCGCGGCCGATGGGGCTCGCACCCGCAGTACGGTAAGCAGTTTCATGTCGAGGATTACACGACGGTGCTGCCGGCCACGGTTGCGGGTATCCGCCGCTATCTCGGTTCGGGGCTCATCAAGGGAATCGGGCCGAAGCTCGCCGAGCGGATAGTCGAGCATTTCGGGGTCGCCGCACTGGACGTCATCGAACAGGAGCCCGAACGGCTGATCGAGGTTCCCAAACTCGGTCCCAAACGCACGAAGGCGATCGCGGCCGCCTGGGAGGAACAGAAGTCGATCAAGGAAGTGATGGTTTTCCTCCAGGGTGTAGGGGTGTCCACGTCACTGGCGGTGCGAATCTTCAAGCAGTACGCCGACCGCTCCATCGACGTGGTGCGCACCGAGCCGTACCGGCTGGCAACCGATGTGTGGGGAATAGGTTTCCGGACGGCGGACACGATCGCCAAGGCCGTCGGGATTCCCCATGACAGCCCGCAGCGCATCAAGGCCGGTCTTGCGTTCACCTTGTCGGAGGCCACCGGGGACGGCAACTGCTTCCTGCCCGAACACCAGTTGATCGCCGAGGCGATAAAGATCCTGCAGGTCGACACCGGAGCGGTGATCGAGTGCCTGGGCGAGCTCGTGGCGGAGGACGGCGTTGTCCGCGAGGAGATCCCCGGGGAGGACCCGGCCGAGCCGATCGCCGCGATCTATCTGGTTCCCTTCCACCGCGCGGAGATTTCCCTGGCGGGCCAGCTGCTGCGGCTGTTGCGGACGCAGCGCGACGCGATGCCGTCCTTCGTCGAGGTCGACTGGGACGCCGCCCTGGCCTGGCTGCGGGACCGGACCCGGGCTGAGCTCGCGCCGGCGCAGGTGGCGGCGGTGAAACTGGCCCTGACCGAGAAGGTCGCCGTGCTCACCGGCGGACCCGGGTGCGGCAAGAGCTTCACCGTGCGCTCGGTGGTCACCCTGGCCCGCGCCAAGGGCGCGAAGGTCGTGCTCGCCGCGCCGACCGGCCGGGCCGCCAAGCGGCTCACCGAGCTGACCGGGCACGAGGCGGCCACCGTGCACCGGCTGTTGGAACTGCGACCGGGCGGGGACGCGGCCTACGACCGCGACCGCCCGCTGGACGCCGATCTCGTCGTCGTCGACGAGGCGTCCATGCTGGATCTTCTGCTGGCCAACAAACTCGCCAAGGCGGTCGCACCCGGGGCGCATCTGCTCCTGGTCGGGGATGTCGACCAGCTGCCGTCCGTCGGCGCCGGCGAGGTCCTGCGTGATCTGCTGGCCGACGGCACGCCCATTCCGCACGTGCGGCTCACCCAGATCTTCCGCCAGGCGCAGGAGTCCGGTGTCGTGACCAACGCGCACCGCATCAACAAGGGAGATCATCCGCTGGTACGCGGTCTGTCCGACTTCTTCTACTTCGCCGCGGACGAAGCGGAGGATGCCGCGCAGCTGACCGTCGACGTCGTGGCCCGCCGCATTCCGCTGAAGTTCGGGCTCGACCCGCGCCGGGATGTACAGGTGCTCGCGCCGATGCACCGCGGCCCGGCCGGGGCCGGCGCGCTGAACGTCCTGCTGCAGGAGGCCCTGACCCCGTCGCGTTCGGATCTGCCCGAACGCCGGGTCGGCGGGCGGGTCTTCCGGATCGGGGACAAGGTGACCCAAATCCGCAATAACTATGACAAGGGCGCCAGTGGCGTCTTTAATGGAACTGTCGGGGTGGTGACCGCCCTCGACCCCGACGAACAGAAGCTCACGGTGCGTACAGACGAGGAGGAGGACGTCGACTACGAGTTCACCGAACTCGACGAACTCGCGCATGCCTATGCCGTGACCATCCACCGGTCGCAGGGTAGTGAGTACCCGGCGGTGGTCATCCCGGTCACCACGAGTGCGTGGATGATGTTGCAGCGGAACCTGCTCTACACCGCGGTCACCCGGGCGCGCAGGTTGGTGGTCCTGGTCGGGTCACGCCGGGCGATCGGGCAGGCTGTCCGCACGGTGAGTGCCGGGCGCCGCCACACCGCTCTCGACCATCGGCTACGGGCACCCGACGGGTACTGAAGACCTGGTAGACGTGTGCAAGGAGCCGGAAAGCGGTCCGTATCCTTAACCGTCGGTGGAGAGCTGTTGGTCGACATGTCGTGTGTCGGTATCGCGTGTGGCGACATGATCGTGATCACCTTCATTCGTTTCGGTCTTGTGGGGTAGCTATGGGAAGTCGTAGTCGCGAACGGCGGCGAGCCAAGCAGCAGGCGCGCGACGACCGGGCCCGGGCCGCCGGCACCGGTCCAGGTGTACGTCCTGGTCCTGGCTCCACGTCCGGTCCTGCTCCCGGTCCCGGTCCTGCTCCCGGTGCCAGCCGGTCGGCCCGTCATGATTTCGACGCCTATCAGGATGACCGGCAGACCGCCGACCTTCTGGTCGGTGCGGCCATGCACGCACAGCACACGCAGGACGGCATGGAGTTGTCCCGCTGCATCGTGCTGTTGACCGAGCCTCCGGTCGGGTCCACCAGGCGGCGGATGGTCGACCGGGCCTTCGCGAGCTGGCTGAACCGCATGGTGGAACGTGCGTGGGACAACGGCTGGCAGCCGGCGGACGTCGTGCGGATCGTCAGCCGGGAGGGCGGTGCGCGTCAGCTGCGGATGACGGTCGACGCGATCGCCGCTCAGATGCGTAGGTATGCCGCCTCCACCGTGGACGAGCGCTGGGAGGCGCAGCTCGCGGCGCTCGAAGCCACCGTCTGGTGGGCCGATGACGATGGCTGGCTGGACGCCTGGGGTGAGCGCGAAGGTGAGGATCGGGTCGGGGTGGTCACCTGCGCCGTGACGGTGCTTGGGATCCTCGGTACTTTGCCCCCGCTCGCGCAGCTGTGCCCGCCGCCCGGCACGGCGCGTCGCGGGACGCTGCACCCCGACCGCAGCGCTGGTCGGACGGTCGACGCGCGCATGCTTGACCGGGTCCGCGCGCTGTTGGCCAAGGCCGAGTCGACCGGCTTCGCGCAGGAGGCCGAGGCGCTGACCGCCAAGGCCCAGGAGCTCATGGCCCGGCACAGCATCGACTACGCCCTGCTGGCCGCTGAGACCGGGTCGCGCGACGAACCGACCGGCCGTCGGGTCGGCGTCGACAATCCCTATGAGACGCCCAAGGCGCTGCTGCTGGACAAGGTCGCCACCGCGAATCGCTGTCGGGCGGTGTGGACGAAGGATCTCGGTTTCGCCACGGTGCTCGGTTTCGAGTCCGATCTCGACGGCGTCGAGCTGCTCTACACGTCGCTGTTGGTCCAGGCGACCACGGCCATGACGCGGGAAGGCTCCCGCCAGGACCGCTACGGGCGGTCGCGGACCCGTTCGTTCCGCCAGTCCTTCCTCACTGCCTTCGCCGTCCGGATCGGCGAGCGGCTGCAGTGTGCGACCGACAAGGCGGGGGCCGAGGCGGTCGCCGAAAGGGGCCGGGACCGTCTCCTGCCCGTCCTGGCCGCACGGGAGGACACCGTCCGGGAGGCGACCGAGACGATGTTCCCGGGAGTCGTGTCGCGGCCGGTGACAGCCAACGACCGGGAGGGATGGAGTTCGGGTCGGGCCGCAGCCGAGCTCGCCTCCCTGAACGCCCGTACCGAGGTGAGAGACACTCAGCCCGGGTGACGCCCGGCCGGCCCGGCGCCGCCGACGGTCCTCTTTTGATAGATATATCTTGTCAAAGCGGTTAATTAATAAGAGGATCTACGTGCTGGCCGGCGGACGGCCGCTTCCGGCGTGGCCGGCGCGGGCCAGCGGGTCCACGGGGGTCCCGCGGGGCCCACGGGCGCGGGTGCGTAGCGATGGTCGCGTGCCTGGCGGCCCTCTAGCGTGAAGGAGTTGGTCTGATGCGTCGCACCCTGTTCGAACCTGAGCACGAGGAGTTCCGCGCGCTTGCTCGGACGTTTTTCGAGAAGGAGTGCGTCCCGCACACCACCGAGTGGGAGCAGGCCGGTGTTGTCGACCGGGAGGTCTGGCGCAAGGCGGGCCGGGCGGGTCTGCTGTTGTGGTCGGCCCCCGAGGAGTTCGGCGGCGCCGGGGTCGACGACTACCGGTTCAGCGTGATCCTCGCGGAGGAGTTCTGGGCCACCGGAACCGTCGGTTTCGGCTTCGGGCTACAGAACGACGTGATGCCGCCGTACATCATCACGCTGACCACCGACGAGCAGAAGGCGCGCTGGTTGCCCGGCTCGGTGAGCGGGGACATCATCTGGGCGCTGGGGCTGAGCGAGCCCGGTGCCGGCTCGGACGTGAAGGCGATCCGCACGACCGCGCGCCGCGACGGTGACAGCTATGTCGTGTCGGGTTCGAAGACGTTCATCACCAACGGGCTGCTGTGCGACAAGGTGGTCGCTGCGGTCAAGACCGACCCGGACGCCGGTCACCGTGGCATCAGCCTGCTCGTCATCGATGCGGATGCACCGGGCTTCAGCCGCGGCCGCAAGCTCGACAAGATCGGTCAGAAGGCGCAGGACACCGCTGAGCTCTTCTTCGACGAGGTGCGGGTGCCCGTGTCGAACCTGCTCGGGCAGGAGAACCGCGGCTTCTACCACCTGATGGAGAGCCTGGGAACGGAGCGGCTCGGCGCGGGTGTCACCGCCGTGGCCATCATGAAGCGGGCCTTGGCGCTGACCGTGGAGCAGGTGCGTACCCGCAAGGCGTTCGGGACGACGATCGGTTCGTTCCAGAACACCCGGTTCGAGCTCGCCGCGATCAAGACCTTGTGTGACGTCGCGCAGGCCTACGTGGACACGGCTGTGCGCGCACACCTCGACGGCGAGCTCAGCGCCGTCGACGCCGCCGGTCTCAAGCAGTGGACGACCGACACGCAGTGCGACGTCGTTGACCGTTGCCTACAGCTGTTCGGCGGCTACGGCTACATGAACGAGTACGAGATCGCCCGGCTGTGGCGGGACGGTCGAGTGCAGCGGATCTACGCCGGTTCCAACGAGGTCATGAAGGAAATCGTGGGCCGCTCGCTCGACCTCGACGGCGACTAGGGCGTGTTTGAGTGGTTACTGACGAGTCCTTAAGGGCCTGGGTGGTCAGATGACGCTTACCGCCGCTCACTGGCCGGCCGACACCACCGTCGCGTTGGTCGAGCAGTCGGTCGGCGACTGGTTGCTCCACGTCGCCGACCAGTACCCGGACCGTCCGGCGCTGCGCTGGCCGGTGGGGCCGGACCTCAAGACCCTGACCTACGCGGGCCTGGTCGCGCACGCCGGTGCCGTCGCGGGTGGGCTGCTCAGCCTGGTCGAACCGGGGGATCGGGTCGCCCTGTGGGCACCCAACAGCCCCGACTGGGTCATCGTGCAGTGCGCCAGCGCGCTCGCCGGCACCGTCCTCGTCCCGATCAACACCTCGCTGCGGGACGAGGAGGTCCGCTACGAGCTGGCGCAGTCCGGCGCGACGCTTGTCATCGCGGCGGCCGAACACCGGGGCTCGCCACTGGTTGAGCGTGCGCAGACCCTGGCCGGCGAGCTGCCCGGGCCGGTCCGGGTCCGGCCGCTGGAGAATCTGGCGCACGCGCTTGGGCGCCGCCCGGGGCCGCTGCCCGCGGTTCCGCCCGCGACACCTTTTCTCATTCAGTACACCTCCGGGACCACCGGGCGGCCCAAGGGCGCCGTACTGTCCCACTTCGCCGCGCTGAACACCGCCCGTATCGCCGGGCGGGTCTTCGCGGCACCGCTGGTGTGGTGCTCCGGGCTGCCTCTGCACCATGTCGGCGGTTCGGTGTCCGGCGTGCTGATGACCTTCGCCGCAGCGGGAACGATGGTCCTGGCTCCGGGGGGCTTCGACCCGGCCCGCACCCTGCGGATGGTCGAGCGGGCGCACGTCACCGCACTCGGCTCCGTCCCGACGATGCTGTACGACCTGTTGGCCTGCCCCGACCTCGCCAGGTACGACATCAGCAGCCTCCAGGTCATCCAGACCGGCGGAACGACAGTTCCACCGGCGCTGATCCGCCGCACCGAAGCCGGGCTCGGCTGCCGTGTCGTCATCTCCTACGGTCAGTCCGAAGCGCCCAACGCGACCGCGTGCCTTCCCTGGGACAGCGACGTGGTGAAGGCCGAGACGCTGGGGCGGGCGTTGCCGCAGCGCGAGGTCCGCATCATCGCGCCGGGCACCGTGGGGACGACCGCCGACCTCGGCGAGCCCGGTGAGCTGCTGATCCGTTCCCCGCTGAACATGAGCGGATACCACGACGATCCCGAGGCGACCAGCCGGACCCTTGATGGCGAGGGCTGGTTGCACACCGGTGACCTGTGCACGATGGACGCGACCGGAGTCCTGCGGATCCACGGACGCATCCGTGACGTCATCATCCGCGGCGGGGAGAACATCTACCCGCGCGAGGTGGAAGAAGTGTTGGTCGAGCACCCCGGCGTGGCGGACGCGGCGGTGGTCGGCGCACCCGATGAGCGCCTCGGTGAGGTTCCGGTTGCGTTCATCGTGCGTGCCACCGGCGATGTGACCGGTGCTGCCGATGTGACCAGTGCGGTCGACGCCGAGGAGCTGGCGACGTTCGCGCGGTCCCGGCTTGCCTACTTCAAGGTGCCGGTGGACTGGCATGTCGTCGACGACCTTCCCCGCACGGCGTCGGGTAAGGTCCGCAAGTTCCTCCTGCGGGAGACGATCATGCAGGCGTCACCGCGCGATTGAAGATCCACCAGGCAGGCCCCGGGTAGCAGCCGGATCGGTATCTGCCCGGCATCGGTGCTGCGTAGCAGCTCCAGCAATCCGGATACGGCAGACTGATCCAGAGCCATCGGGTGTACTCGCCTCCGCGAGTTCTTGGCGGTTCTCACGGGACCGACAGGCCCGCCAGGCGATCAAGGATTTCCCGATCTGCACCACCCAGGGGGACTCACCCCGGTGAGGTCATGTCCACGGGTGTGGTGTGCGGAGGATGATCTTTGTGACCTGTTCGTGCAGGTCAGCGGGCGTGGGCCGCCTTACCCACAATGAGCCCACCCGCGTCGGCAAGCAGGAACTCCTCTGCGGGCCGCGATCGAGGCCGCAGCACGCGCGACCCGACCGCGGCCCAGCAGCTTTCCCGTTCACGTGGTGGTGGACCAGGTGGTCACCGTCAACCCAGGTGCGGGCTGTCGTCAGCGCAGCGACGTGGACGCTGCCCGGATCTCGGTCGCGAACAGCTCGGGCTCTTCCCAGGCGGCGAAGTGGCCGCCCTTGTCGACCTCGTTGAAGTAGATGAGGTTGGGGTAGGCCTTCTCGACCCAGCTGCGCGGGGCCTGGAAGATCTCGCCGGGGAACGTGGTGAAGCCGACCGGGATCGAGACCTCTGGGGGAGCCTGGCCGGCCGCAAGAGCTGCGGAGCGTCCGCTCTCCCAGTAGGACCGGGCCGCCGAGGCCCCGGTGCCCGTCAGCCAGTACAGCGTGATGTTGTCGACGATCCTGTCCCGGGTGAGTGTGCCCGCGGGCTGCTTGTCAAGGAAGGCGTGTGAGATCTTCTCGTAGCTGTCTGTGTCGTGGTCGAGCATCCAGGCCGCCAGCGCGATGGGTGAATCCAGCAAGGCGTAGCCGATCGTCTGGGGCCGCGTGGCCTGCTCCAGGAAGTAGCCCCTGCCGCTCGTGTTGAAGGTGGCGATGGCGTCGAGCGCCGCGCGTTCCTTCTCGGAGCGTCCCGCCGGCGGGGGGCCGTTGTCGGCCAGCGCCGTCAGGAGCAGGTTGATGTGGATGCCGAGCAGGCCCTCGGGTGCCTGGCGGCCCATCGCGTCGGTGACGGCGGAGCCTACGTCGCCGCCCTGGGCGACGTAGTGGGTGTAGCCGAGGCGGTGCATCAGCTCCGCCCAGGCGCGCGCGACGCGACCGGGGTCCCAGCCGACCTCCGTCGGCTCGCCGGAGAAGCCGTAGCCGGGCAGGGACGGCAGCACGAGGTCGAACGCGTCCTCGGCGCGTCCGCCGTGCGCGGTCGGGTCGGTGAGCGGGCCGACGACCTCGAGCAGCTCGATGACCGAGCCGGGCCAGCCGTGCGTCATGATCAGCGGCAACGCGTGCTCGTGCCGCGACTTCACGTGGATGAAGTGGATGTCCACTCCGTCGATTTCGGTCGTGAACTGCGGCAGCGCGTTCAGTCTCGCCTCGCACCGGCGCCAGTCGTAATCGGCCGCCCAGTAGCGGGCGAGCTCCTGGATAGTCGCCAAATGCACGCCCTGCGACCGATCTGTTACCAGTTCTCTGGAGGGCCAGCGGGTCGCGGCGATGCGCCGTCGAAGGTCGGCGATCGCTTCTTCGGGCATGTCAACCCGGAATGGGCGAATTTCAGTTTCTTTGGACATAAGTCTCCACCTTCCTGGACTGGTTGCTGACGACGGACGGACGGCCGGACGGGTCGGCTCCGGCCTGAGGTTCCAGGGCAACGACCTTCATCCGGGCGCCGGCGCAATAGTTGGTACTGCCGCACGATTGCGGCTCGGGCGGACGCGTCGCGCCCGTGGCACTCCCTGCCCTCATACCCTGGTCTGGCGTCGAGCAACGATGCATCCCGAGGAGCCGGATGCAGCCCACCGGCGGTAAGACTGATTCCATGAGCGTCCGCTGCGGACTGATCTTGAGTCTCTTGCTGTCTGACGTGCTGCTTGGCAGGTCCAAACTCCCAGCGGGCTCCTCGACCGCCTGCCCCGGCAGCTACTCATCGCTTTGCTCCAACAACGTGAGGGCGTTCTGGATGCCCTGCTCGAGGACCTCGTCGGCGAGGTGTCGGTCGGCTAGGGCGCGGGAGAGTTGCAGCGTGCCGATCACGGAGGCGACGATGGTGAGCACCTTCACGCGTGCCGATGGCGGGTCGTGTGGCGCCAGGCGGGCGGCGATGTCCTCGACGATGGCCAGTACGCCGTCGGTGTAGGCCTGTTTGGTGGCGTCGGTGGCGCGGCCGATCTCGTCGAGCAGGGCGGCGGACGGGCAGCCGTCCTCGGGGTGGTCGCGGTGCTCGACCGACAGGTAGGCGCGCACGAACTGCTCCAGTCCGGCCCGGCCCGGCGCCAGCGCGCCGAGGCTCTCGCACTGTGCGCGGAGCTGGTCGGCGACCGCGGTGGCGACGAGGTCGTCCTTGGAGGTGAAGTGGGCGTAGAAGGCGCCGTTGGTCAGCTCCGCGTCCGCCATGAGCGTGGTGATCCCCGAGCCGTTGATGCCGTCGCGTTTGAAGCGGCGGCCGGCCGTCTCGATGATCCGCCGTCTCGTCGCCTGCTTGTGCTCGTTGTCGTACCGCACCACACACGCCTCCACCCGCCGGGCCGGCCGCCGGTCCGCCGCCGTGCACCCCTTGAGAGTACGGCCATAATTTAATTTTCGGCAGACTCTTGCCTTCGGGCTCCATCTCACTCTATGGTCGTATGACCGTACGCCAAAGGGTTAGGGAGTCGACGATGG
>NZ_CAUVXL010000159.1:2609-6852 GCF_963555915.1 Protofrankia sp. Cas4 | reverse complement strand
GGCGGTCAGGACGAGATCGACGCGGTCGTCCTCGCCGGCCGGGAACGGCGTCCGGTGCTGGCCGGTGCGGCGAAATGGGCACGCAGCGTTGACGGCCGCAGACTCGCCGCCGACCTACGGGAGAAGACCCGTGCGTTGCGGGTCGGCCGGCCCGCGGCGCAGCTACCGGATCATGACGATGCCAACCAGGATGCCGGCCCAGCTGCCGGCCCAGGTGTGACGGACCATCCCGAAGCGGTGCGCCTTGCTCTCTGCGCCCGCGAGGAGATCCGGAACCCACCAGCGGGAGTCCTCACCGTCACCGCCGCCGACATCTTCGCTCCGGCCTGACGGCACCGCCGGCCCGGCTCAACTGGATCCTGTCAGGGCTACGGATTGTGCCCATTGGCGACGACGAGGCAAGAGCCGCCGCCGGCATGCTGATCGGGTCAATCTCGTAGCCGTGTAGAGATCAGTTCAACCCGAGTGCAGTGCGTAATGCAGTGTCGACGTCAGCCATCTCGACTGCGGACAGCTGGCCGACGAATCGACCCAGACGCTCAGGGTCGACCGCCGCCGTTTGCTCGACCAGGACACGGGTCGCCTGATTGTCGATCTCGACCTCAGGCCGAAAGGATGCCGGCCGAGCGCTGGTGGAAGTAGGGGCCACCAGCCAGGTCGACAACGGCAGCAGATCGGACTGCACGATGACGGCGTACCGGTTACCTCGTTGTTCGTGGCCACGCGCATCACGAGGAGTTCGCATCTGGTAGACGTCACCACGCACGCAGTGGCTCCATGTCCGAAAGCACAGCCCGCGCCTCAGCCCGGTCGGCCGGGTCTGCGGCAAGAGCTTCAGCCTCAGCGACCAACCGCTCGGCCTGACGCGCACGCCACGCGGAGAGGATCGCCTCACGGATCACCTGGGACCGATCCCGTTCACCGACTGTGAGGTCAGTCAGGGCCCGGTCGACGTCCTCGTCTGTACGAAACGTAATCGTAGCCATAAGGCTCATTGTAATACAGCCCGCAATACGGATCCTGGAGGCGTCAATCACCAACAAGCCCTGACTGCCACCGGCACACGGCGGAGGATGAGAGATTCGAACTCTCGAGGGGTTGCCCCCAACACGCTTTCCAAGTCTGTGGCGTACCGTTTGTGACCGTCCACAGTGGTACGACCGTGGTACGCAACGGCCAAGTGATGGTCCGCGAACAACGCCGAACGTCCGCGAATGAGACCAGAACTGAGACCGGCGATGCCCCCTTCGCTGGCTCGCCGCAGCGCTCCGACGTGCCGAGCAGGAGGCTGAGACGACGCGCCCGGCGAGCATGGCGCGTCAGCGGCACGCGCAGTCCGGAGCGCAGCGGCCCGGCCGGGTCCTGCACGGCGCGTCGCGTACGGCACGGTGAGCACCGGTGAAGATCTCTTCGCAGACCCCGGGCTGAGCTGATCTCCTCCGTCGGTCGGGCAGGCTTGCCCCTACCCCGGGTTCTCCCGGCCGGGCAAGGGCCGACGTCTACTCGACTCCGATCTTCGCCATCGGCCCTTGCGTGGTCGGGAGGTTCCGGGGTAGCCCTCGGGTGCCCGGTCGGCGAAGGAGATCAGCGGACTCGCACCCCACCCCCGAACGTAACCGAACGCCCATTCGACTCACCTCCAGAGAGAAGGCCGGGGTTCGGGGCGGAGCCCCGTTGTTCTTAGCGGCCCGTCAGGGTCGCTCTTGAACAAGTAGGGAAAGTTGGCACGGCCTCGAATCGGGGATCTGTAACCGATTGAATCCGTCCGACTACTATCGTTCGACGAGGGTTGTCGGCCAGCGCGCCGCCTGATCCCGGTCAAGCTCGGAGACGGACCCGAGTGAGTCGCGCTTGCGTCCGTGCTCGTCGTGATCGCCGCAGCGACCAAGCAGAACACGCGCCCCGTCTGCGCAGACGCCGCCGCCGGACGGGCCTGTACGGCAGTGAATGAGACGAGAACCGAGACGATCTGCTGATCACCGATTCTGCTGCCGTCGCAGGCTGAAGCTACGGAAGCGACATGATGTCGCACTAAAAGTGCTGGGTAGTCTTGGGATTGTGGCCCGTAGGACGATCGTTGTAGTGGCGACGTCGCGCCTACGGGAAGAGGATCAATGTTCGGTCTGGTGGTCCGGTTCGACCTGCAACCTGGCACGGTGGGTGAGTTCGACCGACTGGTTGCCGAGACGCTGCCGCTCATCGTCTCCGCGGAACCGGGAACTCTCGTCTACACGACCCATGCGGTCGAAGGCGAGCCTGACACCCGCGTGTTCTACGAGCTGTACCGAGACCGCGACGCCTTCGAGGACCATGAGCGCCAGGACCACGTCCGGCGGTTCCTTGCGGCCCGAGAGAAGTACATGGTGGGGCCGCCCCGCGTGGAGTTCCTAGACTTTGCTGGCGGCAAGGGCGTGCCGGGAGATGCGAAGTGACCGATCCGACTCCGACGCTCGGTGAGCGGGTCGCCTTCCATCGCAAGCGACACGGACTGTCTCAGGTCGAGCTCGGCCGCCTCATCGGCCGGTCCGAAAGCTGGGTCTCTCAGGTTGAGCGGAACACGCGCAAGGTGGACCGGCTTTCGGTGCTCACTCAGGTCGCGGACGTGCTCAACGTCTCCGTGTCCGACCTCGCGCCGGATGCACCGATTGAGGCCACAGCGGTCGAGCATGAGCCCTGGCGTGAGGCGCTCCGCTTGGCGTTGACCGGCCATCCGGCGTTGTCCGCTCTCTTCGAGCCCCTACCGCTGGATGACGGCGTAGAAGGCGAGGAACTCGCAGACCGGGTGGAGCAGGCGTGGTCGCTGGTGCACGCCTCGCGCTACTCCGAAGCTGGCCCCCTTCTGGTTGAGCTGATCGTCGCTCTGGAGTCGGCGGTTCGGTCGGTCCCGGCCGACCGGCGGCCAGTTCTGGCCGGTGCGTTGGCACGCGCGTATCAGGCGGTTGGTGCGCTGTTCGGGAAGGTGGACGACGTGGAGGCTGCATGGCTCGCGTCCGACCGCGCGCTTTTCGCGGCCGAACTCGCCGCGAATCCCGCGCTGGTGGCCGCTGGTCAGCACCGATTGGCACTGGCGCTGCTTGGCGCCGGCCGCCTCCAGCAGTCCCGCCACGCCGCATCCAGTGGCACTGCGACGCTTCGTCCTCACCTCGCTTCGTCCGGCGTCGAACTGGCATCCGCGCTTGGCGCCCTGTATCTCGTTGAGGCGATCGGCGCCGCACGGGCCGGTGACCGTAGCGCGGCCTGGCGCGCTATCGAGGAAGCCGACCGTCTCGCTTCGACGGTGGGTGCGGGTCGCAACGACTTCAACACCGAATTCGGCCCGTCGAACGTCGCTCTTCACGGGGTGGCGGTCGCGGTCGAACTCGGTGACGCCGGTGACGCGCTCGATCGTGCGGGCAGGGTCGACCCGAGCGGACTTTCCCCGGAGCGTCGGGCGCGCTTCCTTGTGGACGTGGCGCGGGCGCACGCGCAACGGCGCGCCCGCGGTGAGGAGGTCGCCGCGCTCTTGGAGGCAGAGGAGATCGCACCTGAGCAGATCCACGACCATGGCACGGTCCGGATGCTCATCCGTGATCTTCTTCAGGATCCGAACCGTCGGTCTGACCAGCAGCTACGCGCACTGGCTGACCGCTGCGGAGTCCCAATCCAGTAGTCCGCACAGAAAGTACTAGACAGTACTTGAGGTACGTGTAACACTTTGAGTGCGGGTTGGCGGCGCCACCGGCGCCGCCTCTTCCGTTTCTGGGGCGACTCCACCGCCCCGGAACGAGCGGACCCCGGCTCGGTGACTCCACCACCGGCCGGGGTCCTTGATCCGACCTTGTCTAGGAGGTCAGACCCGTTATGCAGCATGCCCGAAATCTGTTTCCGCTGGCCGAGGATCTTGCGGACGCCACTGTCCGGGAGATCGAGCGGCTCGCCCGGGAACTGCTACGCCGCGGCGGTGAGAAGTGAACCGCCCCCGCCGACCCGACGACGTTCTGTTCCGACCAGGCCAGATCGCGACGCCGCTGCTGTTGGCGACCCGGGCCTCTGACCTGGGCCTGGACATCGCGGTGCGCCAGGCCCGCGGCCAGCGGATCGACACCGACGAGGTGCTGGAACTGCTGGCCACCGAAGTCGCGTTGACCCAAAGCGCCCGGTTCGGACTGCAAACCACCGTCCTGCGGGCTCTGCGCGCCGGCGCGGGCTGGCGGCAGATCGGCGCGGCGACCGAGACGACCGCAGCTCAGGCGAAGGCCGCCTT
>NZ_CAUVXL010000159.1:0-2234 GCF_963555915.1 Protofrankia sp. Cas4 | reverse complement strand
GTGGACGCCGACCACGCCCGCCGCCTCGCCGAGGAGGCGGACCGATGACCGTCATTCCCCTGACCGCTCCCGCGTCCGCGCCCAACCGGCCGGCCGTGGCGGACACCGACCCGCACGGACCGGACCGGTTCGTCGCCGTGGTCGTCGCCGCCGGCCAGATGCACGCGGTCGGCCCGTTCGACGACCGGGACGAGGCGGCCGCCGCCGGCGACGCTCTCGCCGACAGCCACCCCGACACCCGCATGCACGCGGTGATCGAACTCGTCGACGTCACCACCGCCGACCTGCTCCTGACCCTGACCGGCGACCTCCGCGCCACCGACGGTGCGGCATGACCGTGGACTGGCGGCAGCGGGCGGCCTGCCGGAATACGAACCCGGACCTGTTCTTCCCCGCCGGCACCTCCGGCGACACTGTGGAACGTCAGGTCGCGGCGGCCAAGGCGCTGTGCGCCCGGTGCCCGGTCCGATGTGCCTGCCTGGGCTGGGCGCTGGACACCGGGCAGGACGCCGGCATCTGGGGCGGCCTGGACGAAGACGAACGCCGGACGCTGCGGCGCCCGGCCCGTACCCCGGTGCGCACGTCATGACGGCCCTGCCGTACGGGGAGTCCCCGACGGTGCCCGCCGCCGACGCGTTCGACGGCGATGATGGACGGCTGGCCGGTCAGGCCGACCAGTTGCGGACCGCCGCCGCCCTGGTCGAGGCGGCCGGGCCGGATGTGTACCTGTACATCACCCTGCACCCCCACGCCACGACGTCGATCGGCGCGCAGGTGACGTCCCCGTACGGCCGGGGGCTGTCGGACCGGGAACGCGGACACATCGAGATCGCCGGGATGGGGGTACTCGCCGGACTGCTGAACACCCCGGTCACCGTCACCGTCCACCCGGGGGCGACCGATCCGCTGTGGCTGTCGTGCACCGGCCGTTTCCACGGCCAGCCGGTCGAGGCCTACGCCGACGTGTCGGACGACCCCGACCTGATCGCCGCCGCCCGGCGGCTCGCCGCCGACACCGCCCCCGTCGGGCCGGATGTGGCTGCCGGGGCGGCGCGGTGAGCGCCGCTGGGCTGGTGTGCGGGGTGTGTGGGCTGACCGGGGGGCCGTTCGCGAGCCAGGCCGAGGCGGCCGCGCACGCGACGACCCATGACGGGCTGCACCACCGCGGCACGCCCACGATCACCATCACCCCCGGCGCGACCGAGACCGCCGGCCCGGGTGCCGGCCGGGGCCGACGCAAACGCCGGTAACCCCTGTGTACCCGCCGGGGGCTGGTGTCCTGCGGGCCGTCCGCCGCGGAACACCGCCCCCGGCCCCTCATCCCCTGTGCTTGTGCTGTGCAAGGAAAGGATTCGTGTGAACACCATCGAGGCACCGGGCGGCCCGCGTGCCGGCAAGGGCCGCGTGACGGTGCTCCCGGCCACCGACCCCGCCGTAGACGATCATGCCAGCGACGGTCGTGCCGTCGACGGCCAGGAGCGGTTCGCCGCCGCGCTGGCCGACTATCTGACCGCGGTCGCCGACCACTGGGCCACCATCACCACCCTGGCCAACCGCACCGGCAACCAGCGGCTGCGTGGCTACGCCGCTGCGGTGGAAACCGAAGCCGACGTGCGGACCGCGCGGGCACAGGCCATCGCCGATGACGCGCCCCGCGACGAACTGGCCGCCATCTTCGAGCTACTGACCACGGTGACCGCTAGGCGGATCGCCGCCTACTACCAGGCGGGGCAGCCCGACCGCCCCCACGATCTGATCATCACCGGGGTTGCGTTGACCCGAACGGCCCAGGCCGCCCGGCGCAGCGTCCGCCTCACCCCGCCCGGTCGGACCAGGACCGGGCGCGCCGGTTCCGCCGTCCGTCTCCCGGTCCTGGGCCGGGCCGTGCGTGTCGAGGCGGTGGCGTGATGGGCACCGCCGGCCCGGAACACGCCGGGCACTACGACGACGATGTCGACCACGACACGGACCACGACAGGCCGGTCTGTGCTCTCTGCGGTGACCGGATCGAGGGTCTGGTCTACGACTGCGGGTCCGGCCCGGAGCACATCGACTGCCACTACGGCGACGACGACCCCGACCCGCACGACCTGCATCCGGCGGCCGGCGGCGTTCCCGGCGGGATAACCCGATGATCCGGCTCATCCTCGCGGTCCTGGTCCCGGTGGTGGCCGGCCTGGGGCGGGTGACCGCGTCGGTGCTGGTCGGGGGGATCGCCGCCGTCAGTCTGGTGA
>NZ_CAUVXL010000158.1:0-19369 GCF_963555915.1 Protofrankia sp. Cas4 | reverse complement strand
CCAGCGATCCGTAGAGGAACTCGACGACGGCGGTGGCGACTTTTTCGGGCAGGCGGCGAAGGGTGCGTCGAGCGGGCGCGGTGAAGGCGATCTCGTAGGCGTCGGTCACCGGCCGGTGGCGAGGCGCAGTGCTTCGTCCTTGGTCAGGACGGTCGCCCCCGCCTCGTCGAGGTCGTCGAGGGCCTCCCGGACGTCGGCTATGAGCTGGGTGCTGCCCATGACGGCAAGGGTCTCCTCAAGGGACTCCAGGTCGTCGACGCTGATGACGATCGCCGCTGGTCTGCCGTGCCGTGTGATCACGACGCGGCCGTGCTCGCGTTCGACGCTGTCCACAACCTCCGAAAGGCGGTTTTTCACATCCGCCAGCGGCATCTGCTCAACGATCGACATAGCCACAACTATAGCCAGGACTGGCCGTTCCGGCGGGGGCACCGCTGGCCAGCCGGACCTACCGGCAGGACTCGGATCGTTGGCGCCTGAGTTGCTCGTCACCGGCGGGGTGTTGAATCGGCGGGTTGTCGGGTACGAGTCCCGGCTCGCCGAGGGGGAGCAGCATGATCGAGGCCAAGCGCCTGCTGGCCGATCTGCAGAAGCAGGTCCGCGGGTTGGAAACTGGAGGGTTCCCGCTTTCGTGGACAGTCCTTATTATGCTGCGCGATCACCTTTCTTGTCAAATTCATCCTCGAACTCGACAGGGGTGAGGTAGCCGATCGTGGAATGGATCCGAAATCGGTTGTAGTACACCTCGATGTACTCGAAGACCCCGGTTCTGAGGCGTTCGACGGTGTCGAAGGGGTGGAGGTGGATGAACTCTTTCTTCAGGGTCGCCCAGAACGATTCAGCGGCAGCATTGTCGAAACAGATTCCGGTGCGGCCGACCGAGTTCCGCACGTTGTTGATCTTGCAGAAGTCGACGAATTCCTTGCTGGTGTACTGGCTGCCTCGATCAGCATGGAAGATCACATCTTTCGGTGGGTGCCTGCGGGTTATGGCCATGCGTAGGGCATCGAGGACGAGGTCGGTGCGCATGTGGTCGGCCACGGCCCAGTCCACGACTTTCCGGGAAAAAGCGTCGATCACCGATGCCACATATGCCCAACCATCCCACGTACGCACATAGGTGATATCGCCGAACCACAACCGGTTCGGCGCGTCGGCGGTGAAGTCCTGGCTGACCAGGTCGGGCAGCCGGGACGGCTCGGCGGCCTGCACGGTCGTCGCCTTCCGTGCCTTGGGGTGGACGCTGACCAGGCCCAACGCACGCATCAGCCGCTGCACCCGCTTGTAGGCGACGCGACCCCCTGTCGGCGTAACTCGCGGAAGATCCGCCGCACGCCGTATCGCCCCAGGTGTTCGTCGAAAATAACTTTGATCTTCATGGAAAGGGTGGTGTCCGTTTTGTCATGCTGTGACGGGCCCCGTTTCTTTCATGCGTAGTAACCCTGCCGGGAAACGTCGAGTTTGTCACACATGTACACGACGGGGAAACGGGAGACACCGTCGGCCGGGACAGCCTTCTTCGGGGCATGTGCGTCGATGAACTCGAACTTCACTTCTGCCGGCTCGCGAAGAAGGCCGCCGCTTTTTTAGAAACGCGTTATCCATCTGTGCCTGCGCGTACTTCTTCCGGAGTTCGATCAGCTCGGCGCGCTCCGACACCGACAGCGGCTTCTCGTCGGACTCGCTGTCCTTTTTCGCCTTCGTCACCCAGTTCCCCAAGGTTGATTCATTGATACCCAGACTTTTCGCGATCTCGGCTAACGACCGGTCGGAGTCGAGCGCCAATCTTACCGCCTCGTCTTTGTACTCCTGCGTGTACTTCCGGGGAGTCGACCCCATGACGGCCCTTCCTTTCAGACAGTGACCTTCAGGTCTGCTGTCCACGGAAACGGGATCGCTTCAGCGCAGCCGATCCAACCCGGCCAGGGTTGCCTGCCCAGCCAGCTGCGCAGTGGCCATCCCGACCAGCAGCTCACCACCGGACAGCCCACGCGCCCGCCGCTTGACCGGGCCAACCCGCTCATCGAGCGCCTCGACCACACCGACCCGGTCAACCAGCTTGGCCACCGCGACCAGCCCCGCCATCCCGGTCAACGACCCGTCCGCCGGCCCGACCCGAACCCGCGAGGCCTGCTTCCTCGATACCTTCGACCTGCGTAGTCTGTTCACCCGCTCACGTTCCAACGATCTACAATCCCTCAACATCAGCGGCTACTGGCGGATTTAGGTCAGAGTGCGGTGCCAGCGCAGGACCGTCTCCGGGCGCACCAGTAGCCGCAGCCCGTGCAGTGTTGGCTTCGGCAGCGGGTGCAGGAGCGCGGCGAGCAGGGCGCGGTCGGCGGGCTGGAACTGGATGCGTTGGCCGTCGAGCTGGCGTTGCAGCACGGCTAGCTGGTGTCGCAGCGTGAGGATCTCGACGTCCTTGTCACGGTCGCTCCGGGGCAGCAGACGCAGCAGCACGAACGCGTTCGTGACACCGAGGTAGGTCAGCCGAACCAACACGAACCGGCATCCTCGCGCAGCCACCGCACCCGGCCGGCGGAGAAGATCACTGGAAGGCCGGCCGTGGTGGCCAACCCACGGCCGGCCTCCTGTGATCAGTGGGCCGAGCGGCCAGCGACAGAGGTCGCCAGCTAGAACTGGCCGCCGCCCTTGCCCATGTAGTTCTCTCCGTCGTAGGAGTCCGTGAATTTCCTCATGCTGAAGTTCGGGTAGGCCAGGGGAAAGCTCAGCTTGCCCATGGTGAGGCGCTGTAGCGTGCGCTTCGACACCCCGGCCAGGTTCCGGCGGGCGTGGGCGCAACCGAAGTTGTCCCAGATCAGCAGGTCGTTCTCGCGCCAGGTGTGCTCGTAGACGTTCGCCGGGTCGTTGAGGTGGCCGAACAGCTGCTGGAGCAGCTCCTCGCTGGAGTCCGCGGCCAGTCCCTCAACCCGCACGGTGGACATGAGGCACGCCAGCAGCACCGGCTCGTCGGTGATCGGGTGACGCGCTGCCAACGGATGGACGTAGCCGGGCCAGCCAGGCAAGTAGACTTCCCGCTCGGAGATCCGCCCCTCCTCGTCCCGCCCGTGCAGGGAGTTCAGGGCGCTCAGGCCCGCTAGCCGGTCCTTCAGCTCGGCCGGCAGCCGCCGATACGCCAGCGTTCCGCTGGAGACGAAGGTGCTGGTCTCGCCTTCGGCGACCGAGAGCGCATGCAGGGCGATCGCATGGAACGGATGCTCGGCGTACATCAGGTCACGGTGGAAGACGAGCTCGCGGGTGCCGAACCCACCCTCCTCGCGGTTGAGCGCCAGCACCGGGTTCGCCTCGTGCTCCTCAGGGAGCAGCGGCGCGACGTAGCTGCCCACCCGCCGGAAGTCCGCCTTGGTGAGCTGCTGGTCGGCCGCCACGACGAAGCCGTGCTGGTAGAGCAGGGTGGCCAGCACGTCCTGCTCGTCCTGTGCCAGGCCGGCCCGCAGGTCGTCGACGTGCAGGCGCACTCCGAACGGCGCCAGTAACTCCCACGACAGTCGGCCGATTGTTCCGTCTGTGCGCACGTTGACACCGATGCTCATCCAGTCACCTCGTTTGATCGACCTGCCCCTGGAGGGCTCTACCGTGCAACCTCTGCCGGCCGGTGCGAGAAAGGAAGCGCGGGTTCACGAACTGCTGTTCGGCTATCGTGAACACCGGCTGCGTCCGGTCCCTCTCGGCCGCCGCGCGAACCTGGGGCGCGAGGGAGGTGGCCGGGGATGCGGGTGGTGCAGTTGCGCTGCTTCGTAGCCGTTGCGCAGGAACTCAGCTACCGTCGGGCGGCCGCCAGCCTCCAGTACTCGGCGTCCCACGTCAGCCAGCAGATCCGCCAACTGGAGAACGAGCTGGCAGTCACGCTGTTCGACAGGTCGACTCACCACGTGACGCTGACCCCCGCCGGGCGGCGGTTGCTGCCGGAGGCACGCGACCTGCTGGCCGCACACGGCCGGGTCCGCGATGTCGCCCGCGGGGAAGCCTCGGGCCGGGCCGGCTTCCTGCGGATCTCATACAGCTCCGGCAGCGGCGAGGTAATGGCGCGGGCGGTTCGGGCCTTCGTGGCCCGCTATCCCGACGTGGACATCGTCCCCAGCCAGGTGAACAACCAGCGGCTGGCGGACGATATGCGGGACCGCAACACCCACGTCAGCTTCTCGCTCTCGACGTCGGAACTCGCGGTGGGCCTCAGCTGCCTGGTACTCCACGATTTCGCCCAGAATCATCTCGCGTTGCCCACCGACCATCCGCTGCAGGCCCGGGGCAGGCTGACCGTCCACGACCTCCAGCAGCAGCGCCTGCTTGTTCCTTCGGCGGAGACGGATCGGACGCATGGCCAACGCATCCTCGACTTCCTGAACCGGCGCGGCGTGACGACCGACTACCGCTCCTACCCGATCGCCAGCGAGGAGGAGGTCGTCGACTTGGTGTCGGCGGGCCTCGGCGTGGCGTTCGTCGGGGAAGCCACCCGGCGGCGCTGGGGCGGTTGGCCACACATCGTCATCCGCCGGCTCGACGGCGAGGTTCCGCACCTCTTCCAGCTCATGATCTGGCAGGACACCCGCCAGACGTCGCTGACTCGCGCCTTCGTCGAGATCGCACAGGCGGAGTTCGATGCTCGTCCGCTCGGCCCCTAGACCGCGGGCCTTGATCGCGATCGGGGCTCGGCCGAGACGCGGCCTGACCTGCTCGGATGTGCTTTTCGGTTCACATCCACCCGCAGCACGTCGAAGCCCGCCTGAATCAGCCGCTCGGTGGCTTGGCGGTAGAAGTGGGCTTCGGCGTGGCTGCTGCCCGGCGAGAGCTGGAAACGGTTATGTGGGCCGCGCTCCTGGAGTCGTTCCGAGATGACCTCGGAATCGGCTTCCAGGATGACGGCGAGATCGGGCCGGTCAGCCTCGGCGTTGACGTGCCAGAGGAAGGCCGGATCAATGCCGTCGAAGCGCTGCATCACCAAGCCTGAGGGGATGTAGCGGTCACTCAGCACCACCCGGCCGGCGCTTGTGTTCGGCCGGACTTCCGCCTCAAGGTGGTGGTAGCGGTCAGCGGCATACAAGCAGGCCAGCGCGTGACCGGTAGTCGTCTCAGTCAACTCGCGGCAGAGTGCGCCGATGGGGCCGTTACTCGGCTCAGCCGTCACATGCACGTCTTCGCCAGCGGCAACGAGGAGCTGCGCCAGGTGGTGAACGATGGTGCTCTTGCCCGCACCGCTCGGCCCGTCAACGCTGACGAACAAGCCGCGCTGGTGATCAGAAAAGGGCCGGAGGTTCATCGTCGCCCCCTCCCGGTTTCTGGCCGCGCAGCTCTTCCAAGCTGGCGGCCTTGGTGGCGAGCAGCACGAACAACCGTGCTGCCACCAGGGCGTCATAGGTCGCGCGGTGCGGTGAGAGGGCGTCCGGCAGGCCATCGGCCAGGTTGAACGACTCGACCAGGCTGCCGAGCCGGTAGCCGTCCAGGCCCGGCACCAACCGCCGCGCGAGCTTGAGCGTGTCGAAGACCTCGGGCGGTTCCCAGCCGCTCATCTCGCGCTGAAGAACGCTGACGTCAACATGGGCGTTGTGGGCGACGATCGCGGGGTGGCTGAGTGCCATAAGGACATCGACCTTGACCGTCTCGAAGGTGGGGCAGTCGGCAACGTCCTTGTTGGTCAGACCGTGAATCCGCGTGGCGAAGTGCTTGATCGGCGACTCCGGCTTGACGAGCCAGCTCACCGGCTCCCCGATGACCCCGCCGGCGATCGGGACGGCGGCCAGCTCCACCAGGTCGGGCGGCTGCTGGCCGTTGCCCTCGACGTCAACCACCACGTACGTGAGGTCAGTCCAGTCAGCCATCTTGCTTACCGTCCTTCCAGCCGATACTTGCTCGGCCATGCTGTCGCTCGACGTGCGGATGTCGCACGTCATGCACTTGGAACCCGAGCGCGTGTTGCAGGTAGTAGCGCGGCTGCTCCGTCTCCAGACCGGACACCACGGCCGCGCGGTCGGTGATGTCCACGACCACCAGACCACGAGCCTCGGGCAAGGAGCTGGCAACTTCCCGCAGTCGGTCGGGTGACGGTCGCGTGTGTGCGGTGGCGCAGAGTTCAAGCTGACTCAGCGGACAGATGTCGCACAGCTCGCGCCCGATGCCGTAGTGCCCGTTGTAGTCGGGGAGGCCATGCGCGTAGGCCACCGCGCAGGAGGTCTTGCGGAACAACGGCGTGGAGTTGTCGAACGCGGCGAGAACGCGCTGTTCAAGCGTCTCGGGCACGATCTTCCGGCGCGCGGTGTCCTCGTAGGGCTCAGGCAGACCGTTGGCCTTGTAGTAGTCCGCAATCTGGTCGCGGTAGAAGAGCCCCGTAAACACCGTGGCGTCGGCGTGCTGGGCCAGGTTGTACGCGGCGTCCAGGTGCTCGTCTGAGTCGTTGAGACCAGGCACCAAGGGACGCCAGTAAAGGATGGTGCGGTACGCCCTACGCTCGGGCGCGCTCATGAGCTTCAAGGACTCGGCCGCCACCGAAGAGGGGTAGGGCTCGATCTCCTTATTGTCGATCCCTGAGAAGGTGAACAGCAACGTCAGCTTGATGTGGCGAAGCTGGTTGAGCCGCTCAACGTCGTCCGGATTCATCTGGTGCCGCGTGATGACGAGCACGTGATTCGTCAGGCCCCGCGCGTCGAGGTCTTCCAGCACGGCAAAGGTGTGCGGCCGGACGACCGGAAGGAACGGGTCAGTGGCCCTGTTGAACACCTGCACCGGGGTCACGTGCGGCTGGAAGTACCGGTGAGTGACCAGCTCCTCGACGGCCTGGGTGTCGCTCATGAGCGCCCGCTGCACCCGCTGATCCCACAGGCCGTAGGTGTGC
Organism: Protofrankia sp. Cas4; assembly: GCF_963555915.1. Lineage (NCBI taxonomy): Bacteria > Bacillati > Actinomycetota > Actinomycetes > Frankiales > Frankiaceae > Protofrankia > Protofrankia sp. Cas4. The sequence goes on along the minus strand of NZ_CAUVXL010000158.1, from coordinate 12,522 downwards.
CGGATGCAGTACGCGCAATCGAGCGGACAGCCTTGGATGTGGTTCAGGCTGAGACCGCTTTTGCGGTACTCCACGACTTCGCGGGCGCGCTCCGGAAGCTTGTCGATCTGATCCCTGCTCAGCAGGGCAACACGGGTGGCCACCTGGCTTACTCCCAAGTCCCTTGAGGACGGACGCGATTCGCGTCCCTAACGGGAGAGTAAGGAGGAAAGGGCGACGTGAGAAGCAAATTGCTCGGTATTGCTCGCAATATCACGAAGATGTGAAGGCCGAAACAATCACTCGCCACCTTCGGGTACCGACGAGGCAAGATCGGCAATGGCCCGGTTGATGATCGCCCTGGCCGCCGCGCCGTAGCTGGCCACGGCCGCCAAACTCTCGAACGTCGCGGTGTACAGCTCGATCTCGTGCGGCTGTCGGAGGTTCAGCTCAGCCGAATAGGTCTCGACGCGCGCGAGGTCAGAGTTGTACATCATAAAGCCGTGGCGCGGATCGACCACATACTGCGTCTCGTACCCGATGACCCCAAGCTTTACGTTGCGCAGTGAAGTCAGCGATACCAGCCGATCAAGCTGCCCAAGCATGATGTCCGGCGAGCACAGCCGGTAGCGCAAGGTGGCATCGGTAATGACAAAATGGAACGCCTTATCCGTGCGATACAGCATTTCTTGCCGCTGCATACGTTTGGCCACCGCGTCATTGACATCGTTAGGCACTTTATGCACCAGGACGGCGCGCGAAAAGAGCGCGCGGGCAAACTCCGCCGTTTGCAACAGGCCTGGGACCACCGCTGGCTCGAACGAACGGTACAGCCTGGTCTTGGCGTCCTGTTCGGACAGCTCAAGTTGGTGGCCGAGCATCCCGGCTTTGAGCACGCGTTGCCACTCGGCGTGCTGCACTTCAAGGGTGGGCGGCCTCAAGGAGTCAGTGCGCCACATGTGATAAATCTTGTGGCTCACTGATGGGAGACTTGGGTGCGGGGTCAGGCGTTGACCGCGGAAGACCGCGAGGAGATTTCTCGTGGGATTTCGGAGGGGTTTTCGGGATCGGCTATTGCTCGACTGCTGGGAAAACACCGATCGGTGGTGAACCGGGAGATTAGCCGTTGTGGTGGCCGCGAGAGTTATCGCGCATTGGCCGCGCAGGAACGCGCCGAGGAACAGGCGCTTCGACCGAAACCGCACAAGCTTGCCGTGTCCGAGCGGTTGCACGATGCTGTAGCGGAAGGACTAAAGCAGAGCTGGTCGCCTGCGCAGATCTCGTCCCGGCTGAAGGTCAACCATCCGGATGATCCGGAGATGCGCGGGTCGGGTGAAACGATCTACGAAACGCTGTACCTGCAGAGCCGTGGTGGCTGTGACAGACCAAACCGGCCCCATCGGGACGGTCATATCTGGCCCCACCTGGCTGATCCCCTGACCGGGTGACGGCGATATTTGGCCCCACTCGGACACGTGGGGACGAGGTTCTGCTCAGGACGGGGGTTCGCACTGGGACGCTGTCTTCATGCGCTCGATGAGCGGCCGTGACGTTGACGCGGCGCTGGCTGAGATGGTGCGGGTGCTCGGTCCGCGGGACACCCGTGACTGGCAGGTCCAGGCGGGGCTGTTGGACTGGACCTGCTGGCAGACCGCTGCCCATGTCGCCCACGACCTGCTGGCCTACGCGGGGCAGGTAGCGGCCGGCCCGGCGGCTGCCTACCTGCCCTTCGACCTGACGGTGGCGACCGACGCGGACCCGCGCGACGTGCTCCAGGTCGTCACCGCCTGCGCAAGACTCCTCAGCGGCGCGATCGTCACCAACCCGGATGTTCGCGGGTGGCACTACGGACCGACCGACACTGCGGGTTTCGCGGCCATGGGCGTCGCCGAGATCCTGCTGCATACCCACGACATCACCGAGGGGCTGCGGGTGCCGTGGCGTCCCCCACGGCCACTGTGCACGGCGGTACTGAGCCGACTATTCCCCGACGCTCCGGACGGCGATCCCGTGCAGGTCCTGCTGTGGTGCACTGGGCGAGCCGATCTCGGCGACCGTCCTCGTCGATCCTCGTGGATCTTTAACGCTGCCATCCGATGACCCGGACCGGCCGCCGCGGATGGTTGCGGTAGTGCGCGGTCGCACGTTCTCGGCGGCTCGGCTCGGACGGAACCTGGGTCAGGCGGTGACGCGGGCTGCGCGGGTGTGAGCGAGGCAGTAGGAGTCGCTGCCGGTCTCGATGATGTTGCCGCCGAAGGTGAGCCGGTCGACGATCGCGGCGCACAGCCGGGGGTCGGTGAACGTCTTCGTCCACCCGGAGAACGAGTCGTTGGAGGCGATCGCGACGCTGTTGGTCTCTTCCCGTTCGGTGAGGACCTGGAACAGCAGTTCGGCGCCGCGACGGTCGAGTTCCATATAGCCCAGTTCGTCGATGCAGAGCAGGTCGACGCGGCCGTAGCGGGCGATGGTCTTGGTCAGGATCTTCTCGTCGGCGGCCTCGACGAGTTCGTTGACGAGTTTCGCGGCGAGTGTGTAACGGACCCGGTGGCCGGCCATCGCCGCGGCGGCGCCGAGCGCGATGAGCAGATGAGATTTCCCGTTGCCGGAGTCACCGATCAGACACAGCGGTTGCCCGGCGCGGACCCAGGCGCAGGTCGCCAGGGTGTTGATGGTGGCCGGGTTGATCGCCGGGTTGGCGTCGTAGTCGAAGTCGGTCAGCCACTTCTCCCGGGGGAACCCGGCGGCGCGGATCCGCCGTTCGGATCGGCGCCGGTCCCGGTCGTCGCACTCGGCCATGAGGAGCTCGGCGAGGAACCCACGGTAGGTCAGCTGCTGGCGTTCCGCGGCCTGTTCGGTCATCCCGCGATGCGCTGGTCTGGTCATGAGACTCTTCCCGTGCTGGAGTGGTCGGCCCCCGCGGGGGTAGTCGTGGTCGGCGCCGCGGTCGGACGACGCCGCCGTAGCAGCTCGTCGTAGTGCGCGACGCTGGGAACCGGTCGCGTATCCGCCGGCAGCCCGGCGATCACCGCGGTCGGCTCGGTCAGGCGGCGTTCGGTCAGGCTCGTCACGGTGTCCCCGGAGGCAGCAGGCGGCACCGAGGGTGTCTGGCGCTCCTCGACAGGCCGGGTCTGGGTGGTCTTACGGGCCTCGACCGCGACAACGTCAGCGGTACTCGCCCCGGCAGCGACCGCCGCGGCCAGGCCGGCCACAACGTCGGCGTGGGGCAGGTGACGGTGCAACAGCAGCACCTCGACCAACGCCCGGGTGCCGCCGGCGTCGCCGTGCGCGCGGCGCGCCGCGGCCCAGAACGCCTCATGCTCGGCGGTGAACACCCCGGACTGGCGGGCCTGGGCCAGCACCGTCGCACCGGGGCCAGTTGAGACCGTCAGAGCCATTCGCCGGTGACGACCGAGGCTGGCACCTGCTCGGGGTGCTGGCCCGGCTCACCCGGCTCGCCGGCCGGTCCACCTTTGTTCCCGCTGCGCCTGTTGTCGGAGCGACACGTCGCGGCGGATCGCCTGGCCCGGCCGTCGGTGCGGGTGCGGTGCGATGCGGTCGGCGTGATCGGATGGAACCCTCCTCCGATGGTTACGCAGACGGTACAGGTGGACGCACGGCATGATCGCATTTACTCTCAGTAGTGGGTCAGTCTCGCCTGGAAACGTCGCCGTGAATGGGCCAGCGGCCCTGCCGGCCCCGGTCCCGGGGTTTCCCGGCCAGCTCGGTGGAGGGGGATCGCAACATGCACAGAACGCTGATTGTTGCCAAAATCGAACCCGGTTCCCACAAGGATGTCGCACGTATCTTCGCAGAGTCGGACGCCACCGGTCTGCCGCGCGTGGCCGGCGTCGTCCACCGTTCACTCTACTCACTCGGCGATCTCTACGTACATCTTCTGGAAACCGTCGACGACGGCCGGCGGACGGTTGAGAACGCACGCGGTCACGAGGAGTTCAAGCGCGTCAGCGACCGATTGCAGCACCATATTCGGCCGTACCTGAAGACATGGCGTTCGCCCGCGGACGCGATGGCACACTGTTTCTACACCTTTGAGACGGCGTCTCAGGGGGAGGTCGCGTGAAGACCGCTACCGCCGGGGCGAGGGCTGCGGCCTGGACCCGGTGCGGGTCCTGTACGGCGCTCGTCTACGGCAAGCGGCTGGCCCGCAATCTGCTCGTGTGTCCCGAATGTGGTCACCACAGTCGGCTCACGGCGTCGCAGCGGGTGGACCAGCTTCTTGACGCGGGCAGTTTCGCGCCGTTGCCGATCGAACCCGTGGCCTTTGACGTCCTGGGCTTCACCGATACCCGGCCCTACCGTCGGCGTTGGGAGGCCGCCCGCGAGGAGACCTCACTTGCCGAGGCGGTGCTGTGTGGCACGGCCAGCATCGGTGCCTACCCTATTGTCGCAGCCATCATGGATTTCCGTTTTCTGGGCGGGAGTCTCGGGTCGGCGGTCGGGGAAATGATTACCCTCGCGGTCGAACGTGCCGTCGACGACGCGCTCGCCCTGCTCATCGTCACGACCTCTGGTGGCGCTCGAATGCAGGAGGGCTGTCTGTCGTTGATGCAGATGGCAAAGACCGGCATCGCCATCCAGCGGCACCGGGAACGGGGCCTGTTGTCCATCAGCCTGGTGACCGACCCCACCTATGGCGGTGTGGCTGCATCGTTTGCCACCAACACGGACGTGATCGTTGCCGAGTCCGGCAGCCGGATGGGTTTCGCCGGCCCCCGCGTCATCCGCCAGACCATCGGGCAGGAACTTCCCGCCGAGTTCCAGAGCAGCGGATTTCTCGCCAGTAAGGGTCAGGTCGACATCGTCGCCGACCGGGTGGATCTTCGGACCTGCCTGACGCAGTTGCTGTCGGCCGGGTACCGTGCGCCGGCGGCTGCCGGGGCGTCGGCCGGTCCTGCGCCGGCCGGTCCGCCCGCCGGTCCTGCGCCGGGCGGACTGCCGGGCGGATCGGTGGGCGGACCGGTGGGCGTGGTCATCACCGACCCGGAGCGGTTGGTCCAGCGCGACCCATGGGAGACCGTACGACTCGCCCGCGACACGGCCCGCCCGACCGTCCAGGATTATCTCGCCCGTTCCTTCGACGCTTTTGTCGAACTGCGGGGAGACCGCCTCTATGGTGACTGCCGCGCGGTGGTCGCGGGCCTGGCGGAGATCGACGGACTCGCCGTGGCGGTTGTCGGGACGCAGAAGGGGCACTCGACCGCGGATCTCATCGCGAACAACTTCGGCATGCCGCAGCCCGAGGGCTACCGCAAGGCCATGCGGGTGATGTCGCTCGCGGCCCGGCTCGGGCTGCCCGTGGTCACCCTGATCGACACCCCCGGCGCCTACCCCGGGCGCGAGGCTGAGGAGAGGGGGCAGGCGTCCGCGATCGCGCACGCCATCCAGCGGATGTCGGCCTTCCCGACCCCGATCATTGCTGTGATCACTGGTGAGGGTGGCAGCGGCGGCGCGCTCGCGCTGGCCGTCGCGGACCGCGTTCTTGTGGCGGAGAACGGTGTCTTTTCGGTCATCAGCCCGGAGGCGTGCTCGGCGATCCTGTGGAACGATGCCCATGCTGCCGCCCAGGCGGCGCGTGCGCTCGGTCTCACCGCCCCGTCGTTGTTGCGCCTGGGCATCGTCGACGCGGTGGTGCCGGAGCCGCTCGGGGGGGCACAGGCGGATCATGGTGCCGCCGCGGACCTGCTGCGGGCCGCGGTGGTGGAAACGCTGCGGCCTCTGCTGTCGGTGCCGGCGGCCGAACTGGTCAACGCTCGGCGTGGGCGCTTCCGCCGTTTCGGCCAGGCCGCCGTGGCGACCCCGGCCGCGTCCACGCCATCTCCGGGCTCAGCCGAACTGCGGCTGCGGCCGCGCCAGGAGGAGACGGCCGCATGAGACCGGGCAGCGCGACCGATCAGCGCCAGCACGTTCTGGGGTGTCTGCACGAGTATGCCAGGCGGCTGGCCGATGAACTACCAGGGCGCCTGGGCCGCATCCGGGTCTGTTCCGGAGATGTGATCATCGAGGTCGAATGGTCGCCGGTCGCGCTCGCTGCGGCCGTACCGGCCCAGCTGGATCCGGCCGCGGCGCTCGTTCCGGCGCTCGTACCCGCCGGCGCTGCAGGCTCCCGGGCTGCCGGCTCCGGGGACGTTGGCTCCGGGGTTGCCGGTTCCGGGGACGTTGGTTCCGGGGACGTTGGCTCCGGGAACACCGTCGTCTCCGCCCCGCTCGTCGGGACCTTCTACCACGCCCCCGAGCCAGGGGCGGAACCCTACATCGCGGTGGGGAAGGTCATCGAGGCCGGCGCGACCATCGGCATCATCGAGGCGATGAAACTACTGAATCCGGTGACCGCGGATACCGGCGGGACGGTGGCCCGGATCTGCGTCGAGAACGGGGAAGCGGTCGAGTTCAGTCAGGTTCTCGTTGAAATCACGCCGCACCACTGACGGACCGCCGGGTAAGGCACGATCGCACAACCGCCTCGCCCGGCGGCCCCGAGGGGCCCCCGGCCTTTTTCCCGCGGAGGGATGTAGAATTGTTTCAGAAAATTCTCATCGCGAACCGAGGCGAGATCGCGTTGCGGGTCGCCCGGGCATGCCGTGAGCTCGGCGTTCGGACAGTCGCCGTCTATTCGACCGCGGACGCCGATTCCGTCGTCCGGCGATACGCCGACCAGGCCGTGTGTATCGGGCCGCCGCCGCCACGGCGCAGCTACTGCAATGTCGCCGCCATCATAGAAGCGGCTAAGATGACGGAGGCCGATGCCATCCATCCCGGTTACGGATTTCTGTCCGAGGATCCGGATTTCGCCGAGATCTGCGCGGAGAACGGTCTGGTTTTCATCGGTTCCCCGCCGGCTGTGATGGCGTCGCTCGGAGACAAAAGCGTGGCGCGGACGCTGATGCGCCAGGCTGGCCTGCCCCTGCTCACCGGCAGCGCGGAGGCCGCCCGCAGCGCAGCCGACGTCCGCGATATAGCCGACGCCGTCGGTTACCCCGTCATCATCAAGGCCGTTGCCGGCGGTGGTGGTCGCGGTATGACCGTTGTATGGTCGGCCGCGGAACTGTCCCGGGCCTACACGCGGACGCGCGCCGCGGCGCGGGCCGTGTTCGGCGACGACCGGATCTATGTCGAACGCTTTCTTGAGCGGGCCCGCCACGTCGAAGTACAGATACTCTGCGACGCGCACGGTGGAGGTATCCACCTCGGCACTCGTGACTGCTCGGTACAGCGCCGCCACCAGAAGCTGGTCGAGGAGGCGCCCGCGCCCGAACTCGACCCCGACCGGGTGGCCGAAATGTGCCGGGACGCCGTACGCGGGGCGCTCTCGGTCGGTTTCACCGGCCTCGGCACGGTCGAGTTTCTGGTTGACGAGGACCAGGCCCACCACTTCATAGAGATAAACAGCCGTATTCAGGTCGAACATCCGGTTACCGAGATGGTGACGGGATGCGATCTTGTTCACGAGCAGCTGTATGTCGCGTCCGGTACCCCGCTGCGGCTACGGCAGGAGGACGTCGTCGCGCGCGGCGTCGCGGTCGAGTGCCGGGTGAACACCGAGGACCCCGATCGCGGGTTCGTTCCCGCTCCGGGCCTGCTTGAACGGTTCACACCACCGGCCGGCCCGTTCGTCCGGGTCGATACCCACGGCTACCCCGGATACCGGGTCAGCCCGCATTACGACTCGCTACTGGCCAAGGTGTCGGTCTGGGCACCCAGCCGGGCTGAGGCGCTGGGCCGGGCCGAACGCGCTCTGGCCGAGTTCGACATCGCCGGTCCCGGCGTGGTCACCACCATCCCCTTCATCAAACAGGTACTGGCTGACACCGAGTTCCGAAAGGGCCAGTATTCGACCGGCCTGGTCGAACGCCTGGTCGCGGACTGAAAAGGACACGGCGATGAGCACAGAAAACACAGAAAACACAGAAAACACGGCAAGCGCCGAACACGCCGAAAGAACGGGCGGCACGGCGACCGGCGGAAATACCCGGACCGTGGTGACACCGGCCCAGATCTCGGAGATCCTCGTTACGAAGGCCGGCGTGGACCCCGGTATTCTCGCCGGGAACCCGGATATTTCTCTCCAGGATCTCGAAATCGACTCTCTGGCGGTGCTCGAGCTGCAGGCGGTGATCGTGGAGAGATTCGGAGTCGAGATTCCCGACCACGCCGTCACGATGACCGTGAACGAGATCTCCGCTATCGTCAACGAATCCTTCGAGGAGGTCTCCCGGTAATGTCGGGACACACCGAGAACTCAGTGTTCATAGCCGCTCCATTCGGCGTCGTCTGGGCCGCCACGAACGATATCGAGAACTGGCCGGACCTCTTCACGGAGTATGCCTCGGTGGAGATTCTGGAACAGCGGAGTGACGCGGAATGCCAGGCTGACACCGTGCGTTTCCGGCTGGTCATGCATCCGGACGCCGACGGGCGGGTCTGGTCATGGGTGAGCGAGCGGACGGTTGACCACGAGCGCCGGGAGGTACGCGCGCATCGGGTCGAGCCAGGCCCCTTCCGGTACATGAACATCCACTGGTCCTACGAGGAAGTCGACGGCGGTGTCCGGATGACGTGGGTACAGGACTTCGCCATGCGCCCGGACGCACCCGTCGACGATGAGGCGATGACCGCCCGGATCAACATCAATTCTGTGATCCAGATGGAGGTCATCCGAGGCAAGCTCGAACGGCTGGCAGTCGGGGATCTTGATCCGGCCGGGGCCGGGGCCGGGGCCGGGGCCGGGGTCGGGGCACCGGGTGCGCCCGGTGTGGCCGGTATGGCCCGCGACACCCGTGCATGACGAGCGAGAGGGGAGTTAGGAGCATGGCTGTCACATCCTGCTGGGGACATGTGGCCGCTCGCGACGTGCCGGCAGATCGGCGCCGCGGCGGGGAGCTGCGGGTGCTGCTCGGCCCGCGAACCGTAGGCAGTACGTCCGGCTTCATGGGCGTGGCGACGCTTCTGCCGGGCGAGACGATCGCCGAACATTACCATCCATACAGCGAAGAGTTCCTGTGTGTTACGCACGGGGTGATTACCGTTGATTGCGACGACGAGCCTGCGGTCGTCGCACCCGGCGAGGGGCTCTACATCCCGGTCGGTATGCGCCACCGGCTGCGCAACACCGGGTCCGAACCGGCGTCGGTGGTTTTTCACCTCGGTCCGCTCGCCCCTCGTCCCGAACTCGGGCACGTCGACACCGAGAGTCCAGCTATCCAGAGTCCAGCTGTCCAGAGCGCAGCCGGCGACCCGGTGGCCTCGTGATGATCGCTTCGCGACGCGTGGCCGTGACCGGCGTGGGTGTGGTGGCACCGGGAGGGGCGACCCGGGCGGCATTCTGGTCGACCGTGACCGAAGGGCGCACCGCCACCCGCCGCATCACGTTTTTCGACCCCTCGCCGTTTCGCTCCCGGGTCGCGGCCGAATGCGATTTCGATCCGGCGGCGGCCGGTCTGTCCCCCAGGCAGACACGACGGTCCGACCGGTACATCCAGTTCGCCCTCGCCGCCGCCGCGGAGGCGGTCACCGACAGTGGGATCGTGTTCGACGAGGACACCGCGAACGCGACCGGTGTCGCGATGGGTACGGCGGTCGGCGGCACCACGGCGTTGGAAACCGAATACGTCGTGGCCAGCGACACCGGCCGGGAGTGGCTGGTGGATCCCGACTATGCGGCCCCGTTCCTCTATCAGGCGCTGATGCCGAGCAGCCTGGCGGCCGATGTTGCGGCCAGGTTCGAGACACACGGCCCCGCGCAGGTCGTCTCGACCGGTTGTACGTCCGGGATCGACGCCATCGGGTACGGCTACCAGCTCGTCATGGACGGGGAGGCCGATGTCATGATAGCCGGCGCCTCGGATTCCCCGATCTCGCCGGTCACGCTCGCCTCGTTCGACGCGATCAGGGCGACGTCGCCGGATGATTCCGACCCCGCGCACGCCTCCCGCCCCTTCGACCGGGACAGGCAGGGCTTCATCCTGGGGGAGGGCGGCGCCGTCGTCGTCCTGGAGGAGATGGGACGCGCGCTGCGCCGGGGCGCTCACATCTACTGCGAGGTCGCCGGGTTCGCCACCCGGGGAAACGCCTTTCACATGACAGGCCTGCGGCCTGACGGCGCCGAGATGGCGGTCGCCATCGGTGACGCGTTGACCCAGGGGCGGTTGGCTGCGACGGACGTCTCCTACATCAACGCGCATGGTTCCGGGACGAAACAGAACGACCGGCATGAGAGCGCCGCCTTCAAGCGCGCCCTCGGCGATCATGCCTACCGGGTACCGATCAGCTCGATCAAGTCCATGGTCGGCCATTCGCTCGGCGCGATCGGCGCCATCGAGATGGCCGCCTGCGCGCTGGCCATCGAGCACGGCGTTGTGCCGCCCACGGCGAACTGGGCGAACCGTGATCCCGAATGCGACTTGGACTACACGCCCAACACGGCGCGGGAGCAACGGGTCGACGTGGCGCTGTCGGTCGGCAGCGGTTTCGGCGGATTTCAGTCCGCCATGATCTTCGCTCGGCCGCAGGAGGCCGGGCGGTGACGGGCCGGCCGAGAGAACCACGCGCGGTTGTCACCGGCATCGGGATCGTCTGCGCGAGCGGCATCGGCACGGACACCTACTGGAAGACGGCGCTGTCCGGCGAAAGTCGGATCGGACGCATCGGCGGGTTCGACCCGTCCCGATACGACACCACCCTCGCCGGCGAGGTGCCCGGATTCGAGGCTGCCGATCACATGCCCAGTCGGTTCATCGTGCAGACCGACCGTTGGACGCAGCTGGCCTTCTGTGCGGCCGGCCAGGCACTCGCCGATGCCGAGATCGATCCGGCGGCCCTCGATCCGTACGAGATGTCGGTGGCACTCGCGAGCGGTTCGGGGGGGAACGCCTTTGGCCAGCGTGAGCTCCAGCGGTTGTGGAGCTCACCGTCGCACACGGTTGGCGCCTATCAGTCGATCGCCTGGTTCTATGCGGCCACGGTCGGCCAGCTGTCGATCATGTATGGCATGAAGGGGCCGTCGATGGTGCTGGTGTCCGAGAGCGCCGGGGGCCTGGACAGCCTCGCCCACGCGGCGCGGCTGGTCCGCCGCGGGACCCCGGTCGTGCTCGCGGGCGGGACCGAGGCCCCGCTGTCGCCGTATGCGCTCACCTGCCAGCAGCACAACCACGCGATGACCGCCCGGACCGACCCGGCGCGGGCCTACTGTCCGTTCGATCTGGATGCGGACGGTTACGTGCCCGGGGAAGGGGGCGCCGTCCTGGTCATCGAGGATCTCGACCACGCGCTGGCTCGCGGCGCGCCCGTCATCTACGGGGAGATCGCCGGTGCCGCCGCGACGTTCGACGGGCGACCCCGGCCGCCGCGGCGGGGGAGCGGAGGCGACGTGGAGCAGTACGCGCGTGCGATGACCACCGCGCTGCGGCGGGCCGGCGTGCGTCCGGGCGACGTCGATGTCGTCTTCCCGGACGCGCTTGGCGTCCCTGCCGCCGACCGGGACGAATGCGCTGCCATGTGGGCGGCATTTGGACCTGCATCGCCGGCGGTCACCACTCAGAAACCCCTGGTGGGACGGCTTTATCAGGGTGGAGCGGCGCTGGATGCGGCTACCGCGCTGCTGGCCATGCGTCATGATCTTCTTCCGCCGACCGCGGGCACCCGGGCTCCGGCCCAGGGGTGCCGGCTCAACTTCGTGTCCGAGGTGACCCCGACACCGGTGTTCACCGCGATGGTCAACGCGCGCGGGTTCGACGGATTCAACACCTCGCTCGTCCTACGCCGTTGCCCTGAGATCGATTTCCCTGAGATCGATCAGCATCCAGGCTCGCCTTCTGGCGTGTCCCCTTTGACTCGAAAAGTACCGGAGGACAAGCAGCGATGACCAACCCCGAGAGGGCCGGTGGCCCCGCGACCGGACTCAGCGAGACCGAGACGGTACGTACGCTGCTGCGGATGCGTGCCACCGCCGGCCGCGAACATGAGTTTGAAAACGCCTGGCGGAAAGCGGCTGAAGTCATCAGCACGGTGCCCGGCAACATCCGCCAGGACCTCATGCGTGATCGGGACCTTCCCGGCGAATATGTGATCGTCGCGGACTGGGAGACTCGGGCGGCACTGGACGCCTTCGGACGCGGCCCGCGACGCGACCATGTCACCACGGCGTTGCGGGAGCTGCGCGATGATGCGGACCGCCACACCTACCAGGTTCTACACACTCTGTCGGGCCGGGGATCGGCCGTGCGCATCCTGGTCACCACGACCGTACCCGCGGGTGACGAGGACATCTTCGAACAGGCCTTCCTCGATGTGGCCGCGGCCATGCGCGGTGTCCCCGGCCACATCCGTGAAGAGCTTCTGCACGAGCCCGGAACGCCCACCTACCACCTGCTCGCCGAGTGGGCGTCGAAGGCCGCGTTCCTCACCTGGGTACAGGATCCGCGTCATACAGACCGGACCACCAGGCTGATTCCGTACCTCAACCGGGGGTTCTCCCGCCGTATCTTCACGATCGCGGCCCGGCCGCCGGACCCGGTGGCGGAGCTGGAA
>NZ_CAUVXL010000157.1:9043-49372 GCF_963555915.1 Protofrankia sp. Cas4 | reverse complement strand
GCGTCCCCGCCCACCGGCACCGGCACCGGCACCGCCAGCGCCAGCGCCACTGTCATCGGCACTGTCATCGGCACCGGGGCCGCACCGGTGCCGGTCAGCGGGCGGCGAGAGGCCCGCACGAGCATCGACGTGCTGGTGGTCGGTGCGGGACCGACCGGCCTGACCCTGGCCGTGGAGCTCGCCCGCCGCGGGGTTTCGTTCCGGCTGGTGGAGAAGAGCACCGAGCCGCCGAGTCAGGCGGACAAAGCCATCGGCGTCCACTGCCGAACCATGGAGATCTGGGAGGACATGGGCGTCGTCCGCGCGGCCGTCGACGCCGGTATCTGGTTCAACGGCCAGATCGTTATGATCAACGGACGTCAGACGCACCGGGTCGAATGGAACCTCCCGGAGCTCCCGTATGCCCACCTCGGGCTGCCCCAGTACGACACGGAACGGATCCTCACCGACCGTCTGCGCACGCTGGGCGGATCGATCGAACGGGGCCTCGCACTGCACGGTCTCACCCAGGACGCCTCGGGCGTGAGCGCAGCGCTGTCCGGCGCCGACGGTACGCAGGAGACGGTGCGCGCGAGGTACATCGTCGGCTGCGACGGCGCGCACAGTGTCGTCCGCAGGGAACTGGATCTGTCCTTCAACGCCGGGGCCGGTCGGTTCCCGCAGCTGTTCATGCTGGCCGACTTCGACGTCGACTGGGCGATGCCGCAGGGATACCTGCTGCGGTTCATGCACATGACCGACGGTGAGCTCGACGGGATGCTGGTGTGCGTCCCGCTGCGCGGCAAGGGCCGATACCGGATGGCGACCATGGCGCCGCCGCGGATCATGGCGGAGGCTGCCCGCACCGAGGTGCCGCCGGGTTTCACCAAGGAGTACGAACCGCCGACGTTGGCCGACTTTCAGGTCGCGCTCGACCGGCTGGCACCGGCCGGCACCACCGGAAGCAACCTCCGCTGGTCGTCGATCTTCCGGATCAGTCACGGGATCGTCGACCGCTACCGGGTCGGTCGGGCCTTCGTCGCGGGCGACGCCGCGCATCTGCACCCGCCCGCAGGCGGTCAGGGCATGAACACCGGGATCCAGGACGCCTACAACCTCGGCTGGAAGCTCGCGCTTGCCGTGAGCGGGCACGCCGGGCCCGGGCTGCTCGACACCTACGAGGCCGAGCGCCGCCCAGCCGGCCGGGCGGTCATGGACCGCGCCGTGCGGGTGGCGTTCACCGACGAGATGGACAACGCCGACGAAAAGGCGCAGTTCCTCGACGAGATGCAGATGACCCTGAGCTACCACGGCACCCCGGGGGTCGGCGAGGCACTGGGTTGGGAGGCGCCCGAACGGTCCCCGGCGGCCGGGGACCGCGCGCCCGACGTGCACGGTCTGACCCGTCGCGGTATCGGGCATCCGATGCGCCTGTTCGAGCTGACCCACGGCACCGTGCACACGTTGCTGATCTACGTGGACGCGTCCACGACCGAGGAAGACCTGCGTGGCTACGAGAAGATGGCCGGCGCGATGCGGCAACAGTTTCCCGGGCTGGTCGACATCTATCTCGTCCGGGATCTGGATGCCACGTCGTCGCCGGGCGTCGACCTGCCCGTCGTCTATGACACCGGCCGGACGTTCCGCTCGGCCTACGCGCCCGCCGGACCGTGCGCCTACCTGATCCGTCCGGACGGGCACGTGGGCTTCCGGACCAGGCCGATCCTCACGGGTGCCCTTGAGGACCATCTGCGCGCCGTGTTCGGCGGCGGTGATCAGGCATCCCGGTAGCGCGGAGTCCGGTAGCGCGGAGCTGAGCGACGGGGAGGCACGACGCGGAGGCACGACGCGGATACACGACACCGAGAGGGGATTGGGATGGCATCGTGGCTGGGATCGGGAAGGGGACCCGCACGACGGCTGCGGGTTGTCGTGTGCGGCGCCGGGCCGGCGGGGATGACCCTCGCGCTCGCGCTCGCGCGGGAAGGGCATGCGGTCACGCTCCTCGAGCGGGACGAGACACCTGTGCCTGCGCAGGTTGATGCGGCTGCGGCCTGGAAACGGACCGGGGTCGCGCAGCTGCACCAGCCGCATGCCTTCCTCGCGCGTGGCTGCTCCGAACTGCTGACCGCTCTGCCCGACGTCGTGGCGGCGCTGCGCGGCGCCGGCGCGGTGGACGTCGCCCTGCCCGATGGGCTGAGTTCCTTCCTGTGCCGGCGCAGCACGTTCGAGTGGGTGCTGCGTCGGCTGGTCGAGGCCGAGCCGAGGGTCTCCATCCACATCGGGACCGCCCGGGCGATCGAGGTGTTCGGGGGTGCGGTCAACGGAGTACGCCTTGATGACGGCGGCCTGCATTCGGCGGATCTTGTCGTCGACTGCGGCGGCCGGCGCAGTGCCCTCACCGCGGCGATGCTCGCCCAGGAGACCTTCGACGAGCCGGCTAACGAGGTGTACCGGTCACGGCGATACCTGCTGCGGTCGGGGCGGGCGCCAGGTCCGGTCAACCGTGGAGTGATCGGGGTCGAGGAGGGTGACGGCTACTCGTTCCTGGTCTTCCCCCAGGACGCCGGGACCTTCACCGTCACGTTCGTGCATCTGCCGGAGGACAGCGCGTTGGCGGGCCTGCGCACAGTGCCCGTCTTCGACGCAGCCGTGCGCGTGGTTCCCTTCGGCGCGGCCTGGACCGACCCCGCGGTCGCCGAGCCGATCTCGGACATCATGGTGATGAACGGGCTGCGCAACGTGTTCCGGCCGCTGGGCCCGGCCACGCCACCGGGCGTGCACGCGATCGGCGACGTTGTCTGCAGCACCAACCCGCATTTCGGTCGGGGCACGTCGTTGGCCGTGGCGCACGCTCTCACCCTCGCCCGGGCGGTCGCGGAGAACCCGGCGGATCCCGAGCTGTGGCGTGAACGTGTTGACGCCTGGGTCCATGACGAGCTGTGGTCGTGGTTCGACGACGCCCGGTCACTGGATCGGTCGCGTTCGGTAGTCTGGCGTGCCGCCGTGAACGAAACTGTTTCGGACGTTCCCGCCATTCCGGCCATGAGCCCGCCGAGCCCGGCTGCCATGCCGCGGTTCATGGTGCTCGCCGCCGCCGCTGCCGACCCGGTGGTGGCACGCGCGGTGTTCCGCCACATGCACCTGGTCGATGCACCGGAGGACCTGCGTGCGGTGGAACCACGGGTGGCAGAACTGCTTGCCTCGGGATGGCGCCCGACGCGACCCGCGGACCTACCGACCCGGGCGGAACTCGTTGACGTCGTCTCCGCCGTCAGAGTTCCGGCCCTGTGACCGCAGGCCCTGTGACCGCAGGCGCTGTGACCGCAGGCAGCGTGATCGCCGTGATGAGCAGGCCCTTGCCGAGCATCCAACGACCCGTGAACCCGGTCAGCTCGCAACCGGCGACGATCGGTCCCGCCACCAGCAGCCGGGCGGAGAAGGTACCGGTGGACGGCTCGACCGTGATGACCGCGTCGTCAAAGCCGAGCCAGCGCCCGGCAAGGGGAAACCACGCCTTGTAGACCGACTCCTTGGCGCTGAAGAGCAGCCTGTCCCAGCACACCTCGGGGTGGTGTGCCTGCAGTGGACCGAGCCAGGCGTGCTCCTCGGCCAGGGCGACATGGTCCAGGACGCCCGGCGGGACAACCGCGTTGGGTTCCGCATCGATACCGATCGTGACGACATCGGCAGACCAGGCCACGGCAGCCGCGCGATATCCCGCACAGTGCGTGATACTGCCGACGACTCCGGCGGGCCATTGCGGCTCGCGTCGGGGACCGGGCAGGATCGGCGCCGGCGGTAGGCCGAGCGTGGCGAGCGCGCGGTGGGCGCATACCCGGGCGGTGGTGAACTCCCGGCGCCGCTTGTCCACGGACCGTCCGAGGGTCGCCTCCTCCTCGGCGAACAGCACGGCATGCGGGTCGTCGGTGAACGCCTCGACCGCGACCGCGTCGGCGGGCAGAAGGGCCGCAAGCAGGCCGGTCTCAGTCACGTGTGCCTCAGCCCTGCTGGTTCGGTGCCTGCTGGTTCGGTGCCTGCCGGCTCGGTGCCTGCCGGCTCGAAAGGCTCCAAGCCGAAGGATACAGATCGGGTTCCGGCAGAATCTGACGGGGAACATTCCGCGGGATGGTCCAGCGGCGCCACTCCCGCGGATAACCGACCGAGACCTCCTCGAACCGGACTCCGTCGTACCAGGTCGTCCGCGGAATGTGAAGATGGCCGTAGACGACGGCGGTGGCCCGGAACCGACGATGCCAGTCGGCGGTGCTCTCGGTGCCGCACCACTGCGCGAACTCGGGGTGCCGCAAGATAGCTGTCGGGTCGCGTACCAGCGGGAAATGGTTCACCAGGACGGTCGGCAGGTTCGGATCGCATTCGGCGAGTCGCGTCCGGGTATGCGCGACCCGCACCTGTGACCATGCGTCCACACCCGGGTACGGATCCGGGTCCAGCAGATACTCGTCCGAGCACACCACACCCGCCTCGTGGGCCACGGCAAGCCCTTCCTGTTTGCTGCGCGTGCCCGCCGGACGAAACGTGTAATCGTAGAGCAGGAACAGCGGTGCCACGGTCGCCGGGCCACCGGCGCCCTCCCAGACGGGATAGGGATCCTCCGGGGTCAGTACGCCCAGGCCGCGGCACATCTGTACCAGGTGTCGGTATCGCCGGTCACCGGACAACCGCACCGGGTCCTTTCGCGGCGTCCACAGCTCGTGGTTACCAGGAACCCAGATCACGGTGGAGAAACGGTCGCGCAGCAGCGCCAGCGCCCACTCGACATCCGCGGCGACCTCAGCGACGTCACCGGCCACGATCAGCCAGTCCCCAGCCGACTCCGGGTGAAGCCCCTCGACGATCTGACGGTTCTCGGGATAGGCGACATGCAGATCACTGATGGCCAGTAATTTCCCAGCCGCCGCCCGGGATGTGGTCACCCACCCGACTTTACTATTTTACCGGCCGTCAGGCCGTGAACGGCCACCGGATCGGCTGGTCGAGGAGCTCCACGTGGATCAGTCCTGCGCGGCCCACACGGCAGGCCCACGCGGTCATGCTGGCAATGCTCGATCCGGCCAGCCGGTCTCGCCGTATGACTCGGGTTTGCGGAAGGCGTCGACCGCGGCGCGCACATGGGAAGCGAGATCCTGTGGCAGCTGATTCTGATCAAACCAGCGCAGATCTTCGTGCCATGCCCGGTTCATGATCAGCGGTATGCCGTGGAACACGCCCGGGGTGAAGTACAGGTCGATCCGACTGCCCGCGGATGTCCAGTTGTGCTGGGTTCCGATCGGCCACAGCCGAGCCGGAACCACGTCCAGGCCCACCTGCTCGCGCAGGATCCGGCAGGCCGCCTGCGAGGCAGATTCTGCACATCGACCCGATGCGACCCGGTCTCGGCCGGCCGGGCGGGCGCGGTGTACGGGGGCGCGGTTGTCACAGACACCGGCATAAACTCCCTTGATCCAATCGTGAGTGAATGACAAGCTGGTGAGACGTGAGGGCCGCGTACGGCGGCTGACAGCCAGCGGCTGTACCTGCACAGCGGTACAAGACTGAACACGGCACCGACGGACCCTGTCTGTGGACGGAACAGCAACCCGCGTGCTGGTGCCGGTCACCGGGGCTGGGTATCAATCGGCCGCCCGGTGGGCTTACTGCCCGGCGCCACGTGTCGCCAGCGAGGTGACGATTACCCCGGCTCCTCCGCTCCGGCGTATTGCCGTCACCACAGCGGACAGCGCAGACGAATCGACCATGCCGCCCTTTGCGCATGGACGGGGAGCGTGGTCAGGCCGGCCAGATCAGGCACGGTGAAGCAAGGTGGAAGAGGTCTCGCTATTGGTCTGTCTGCCGTCAATAAGAATGGATCTCGGTGCGGTATTCCACCTTTTGTGATCACGTGGGCTGGCCGGGGAGTCAGGCCGGCATGACCGGGTGCTGGCCCGAAGCAGTGAGCGTAGTTCGCATTCGGCGGATTCCACCGTGGCCAGCATTGCGTCGATCAGATCTGGAGCGATTTCTCCGGGCGCGAGGCCGGATTCCTTGACGACGCGCTCCAGGGCCAGGCGTTCTTCGAGGGTCATCGTCTCGGCTGTTGTGCCGTGGGCGAGTGCGTCCCGAGCCGCGTAGGCGTCGGTCCGCGCGGTGGTGGTGAGTGCATGACGGAGGCGTCGTGTCCGCGGTGTGACGTGGCTACCGGCAAGGTCGAGCGCGGTGAGGCCGACGCGGATGCGGAACACGATGGTCGTCGGCTCGGGTTTCTCCACCAGCGTCAGCGCCTCGCCCAGTGCCGTGTCGAGTTCGTCTCCCGCGATGGAGACGGTCTGCGCGCGGCAGTACAACCGTAGGACCGCTGCGACGGTGTGCTCCCATGGCTCGGTTGGTGTGGTGTTGTCGAGCACGGTTATGGCCTGGTCGGGACGGCCTCGTTGAAGGAGTGACATGACGAGGGCCTGGCGGCCGTCGAGCAGTCTGTGCCCGACGCCTCGGTGTGCGGTCATGACCTCGGCGGCGTCGATCCACCGCCCGGCTTGCGCCAGGGCCCGCGTGCCGTCGGAGAGTACGGCGGCCCACAGCTGCGTGCAGATCTTTCGGTGGTTCTCCGCTCCGCGCGTCGCTGCGGACAGGTCGACGCTATGGCCGCAGATGTCGGCCGCGCCTTGTTGTTGAGCGGCCCGGTAGAGCCGCTCAAGCAGCTCGTAGGCGTATGTTCCGGCGCCGTCGCGGATCAGCTGCCGTGGGATGTTGAGGACTGGCTGCA
Source organism: Protofrankia sp. Cas4 (assembly GCF_963555915.1). NCBI lineage: Bacteria > Bacillati > Actinomycetota > Actinomycetes > Frankiales > Frankiaceae > Protofrankia > Protofrankia sp. Cas4. Next base: position 42,630 of record NZ_CAUVXL010000157.1, on the reverse strand, counting down.
GTGCGAGTGCGGCGAGGTCTGGCTCTGGGTCGCCCTCGCTGGTGAAGATGTCGTAGTGACGCCAGCAAAGGTCCCGGGCGAGATCTGCCAGCCCTGCGTCCGACGCGATGAGGGCGGCGGCGTTGAACACTTCGCTTGCGTGCGCCACCTGCCTGAAGCGGTCGACGTTCTTGGCCTCCCGCATGGCCTTCCCAAGGTCCCCGATGCGGTTGGCAAGGGGAAGCCCGGATGGTTTGGGGCGGCATACCAGTGGGAGCCAATGCGCTGCGGTGATGTTCATCTCAATGGTGTCCTTGAGGGCCTGGTCTGGCTGAATCCGTCCAGATAGCTGTCGCCGCGCTCAGGCCCAGTCGACCACGATGCGGGAGTTTGCCTTATCGATGACGAACCGCGGGTCGCTGGCCTGGATGGTCTCCTTGGCCCCTCGAGTGGCCATGCGGAAGCGAGGGGCGGACGTGCTGTCACGGCGGGTGCGGGCGGCCCACTCCTCGATCGCGGCGGCCGTGTCGTCGGCGAGGGCATGTGCGCGCGGACCGTGGCCGATGACCCCGATCTCCCAGAACCGGCCGTCCGCGTCCGTGCCCTCGCGGACCGTGAGGTAGGCGAGGGTGTCATGGTCGACGGCAGCCATGGAGCCCCAGAAGAAGTGCGGTGTGAATCCTGGGCGGGTTCCAGACATCCGGGAGATGCCGTTGCGAAGGGTGCAGGCCAGCCACAGGTAGAGCCACTCCCACGCCGAGCCCTTACGGAACTTCACACCGGTGTACACGCCGTATGGCGGGTGGTCCAGCACCGTCGCGATCTTCTTGACGTCCACGTCCTGCTCGGCGTAGATCTCCAGCCGGACATCGCCGGCGCCGGCGAGCCTGATGATGGTGCGCTCGTCGTCGCAGATGCCGTTACGCAGCGGCATGAACGTGGCCATCTCGCTGGAGACCGAGGTCCACGTGTCGCCGTCGCGTTCGAACGCGATCGAGCGGGAGACGCTGCCCCGGATGCGCAGCGGGATGACGAGACGGCCGTCGGGTGCGAGCTGGTTGAGGATCGCGGCAGGAATGTCGCCGGCTCCGACGGTGAAGATGATTCGGTCGAAGGGGGCGTGTTCGGGGAGCCCGGTGGCGCCGTCGCCGAGGACCACGGTCACGTTTGAAACCCCGGCCGCAGCGAGGTGCGCTCGGGTGCCGTCCACGAGGTCCTGGTCGACGTCGATGGTCCAGACCCGGCCGCCGGGCTGGACAAGCTGGCCGACGAGGGCTGCGTTGTAGCCGGTGGCCGCTCCGGCTTCCAGGATGGTCTGGCCAGGCCGGGCGTCGAGCTGTTCGAGCTGGGTGGCGACGATCGTCGGCTGAGAGATTGCGGAGATCATTTCGCCGTGGTCGTTCGTCTTCACTGACACGGTGTCGTCGGCATACGCGTCGGCGACCTCGACGTCGGGGACGAACAGGTGGCGTTCCACCGACCGGAAAGCTTCGGCGATTGCGTCGGTGCGCAAGGTACCGCTCTGCGTAAGCCTGTGCACGAGGGCGGCGCGCAGCTCGGTGGGATCGGCGACCGGGGCGGCAGTGGTTTCCATCGGCTCGTTCCTCGGGATTGGGTTGGGCGATCGGACGGTGGACACGACGCTGGGTTCGGTGTCGGCGAAACAGGACTGTGTCGCCAGCCAGGCAAGGGCGGCCTGTGTCCCGGCGCTGAGACCTGCGCGGTTGAGCGTGAACACCACGTGGTGGGCGAGCACTGCGCGCAGGCCCCGGGTGAGCCGCCCGTTGTCGGCGAGCGTGTGGAGCCGCCGGCCAGTGTCCTCGAACGCTGTGAGCCGCTCGGCCCATGCGGTGTCCGGGCTCTCCAGCCGCGTCGCGTCGGTGTGGATGAGCCGGCGCGTCGACGTGAGCGCCCGGGCGCGTCGGATGCCGGTCGGAGGCTCGGCGGATGGCCGCATCGCCGCGACCTTCGCCCACACGTCGCCCGCTTCGAACCGGTCGAGCTGGGCCGCTCGCAGCATGGTCGCGACCAGTAGCACGCAGCGTTCCCGACTCTCCGGCCGCCCTGCCTGCGTCAGCGCCGCGCGGCTGTCGGCGCAGAACAGGTCGTGGGCCACCTCCATGGCCTCCCGTCCGCCGAAGACATGGGTCTCCGGCTCGTAGATCCCGCCGACCCATCCGGAGGCCAGACCGGCGGCGACCAGCTCGTCCAGGACGTGGGCCACGGGGTACTCGGTACGCAGCCGCAGCCCGCCGCGTTTGCGCACGAAGTGGAACCGCTGGCGGGCAAGTGCGGTGGATAGGGAGGCAGCGGCATCAAGGGGCACCCCGTTGCCACCGGGAAACGACACGGTGGCGTGTTGCCAGCCGGTGCCGGTCGCCAGAGCGGCGCTTTCGTCGTCCATGCAGGATCCCGTTCCTCACAGGTGTGACCCGGGTCAGTCGATCAGCAGAGCGCGTGTCCAGCCCGTGTTCCGTGTGCCGAGAAGCGCCAGCTCGACGCCCGCTCGGCCCTCCAGAAAGCCGGGCTTGGGCATGCTGCCGAGTGCGGCGGAGAGCCTCCCGGCCAGAGCGGTGATGTGGCCTGTGAAACGGTCCGGGTCCGGGCTGTCGGCCGCTACCGCCCTGATCGTGGTCAGAAGGCCGGCCCAGCCGTGACATAGGCAGGCGTCGACGGTCAGGTGCGACGCCCTCGGATCGGTGAGCGCGGCGTGGGCCGTGTTCTCGGCCGCTTGCCGTCGGTCGGAGTCGCCCAGGGCGAGCGCGGCGAGCTGGCGGGCCCTAGCGCTGCCCACGGCCCCGTAACACCACGAGGGGCGGGCAGGCTCGACAGGCCGGGGTTCCGATCCGGTCAGCTGGTCCCAGGTGAGCCAGTATGTGTTGCCGTACCGCTCCAACCAGCGGGTGAGCGAACCGATGGCCTTCTTCTGGCCGCTGACTTCGGCGCCGTGTCGCTGCGCGATGGCCAGCAACGCCAGTACGCCGGCCGCTCCATGCGCCATGCCGTTGTTCGCGTGCCCGCCGGCCAGCTCCTCGCTGCCAGGGCCGGTGTCCGTCCACCAGCCCGGCAATGTCACGTCACCGATGTGCACCGGCTCAGCCAGTTCGACCAGGTAGGCCAGGACCTCGCCGAGCAGCGGCGTGCTCGTTCCACGAGACAGCAGCACGGCGCCCAGCCCGGTCAGTCCCCGGATCAGGTCGAACTCCGCCAGCGCCGGCCGGTCGCCCCGTGCTCGCCGCCCGGTCGCCGCGGCTAGGCGCCGGACCACGACTGCGTCGACAGCGCCCTCGATCCTGCGATCGGACTGCCCGGCGCAGCGAAGCACGAACTCAACAGCAGGAGCTCCATAGAACAGGCACGCAGTGGTCCCGGCGCTCACGCCGTCGGCGACCGCTTCGGTCAGGGCGCAGTGCGCCAGCGTGAGGTGGCCGCGTTCGATGTGGAGCAACGCCGCCCCGAGCTCCCCCTCCGCGAGTGCCTGGCCCGGCCAAGGGTTCACCGCGATGAACCCATCGGGACGACGACGCTGTGCGCCCGCCCGTCGATCCAGCCATAGCCATCAGCCGGCGGTGCTTCGGCCAGCACCGCGTGACCGGCGCTGGCCAGGTGGGTTCGTAGCAGGTCGAGGGGAAGCTTCTGGCTCAGGTCCAACAGGAGGTGCTGGTCGGCCTCGGCCAGCAGGACACGCGACGGCACGCCGAACCGCTCTCGCCAGGAGTGCAGTGCCTCCGTCCACTCATACAACGTCGCGAGGCGTCCGGGCAGCTGCCGGGCCCGTAGCCGCCATCGGGCAGGGATCAGGATCGTCCGCCGGTGGCACAGCGCCGGGGTAAACGGCAGCGCCAGCGCGACGCCCCAGTCGAAACCGGTCACCTGCGGGCAGGCCGCCCGCGAGATCTCGGCCAGGAACCGCGCGAGCGGCGGCGTGTAGTGGTTCCACACAAAGTTGATTGCGGTAGGCGTAAGCAGTTCCAGGTGCTCCCCGGTGGCACAGACGACGAGGTATAGACGGCCGTCCCTGATGCCGATGGCGAGGTCACCGGGAAACAGCACATTCTCGGCGCGGTCGCGGAACTCGCCGACGCTGACCACCGTCGGCAGGATCCGCGGGGCGCGGGCCAGGAGGTCGGCTGCGGCTCGGCTCGGATGAAACGACAGCTGCGCCATCGTGGCGCCACTCTCGACGGTGGGCAGGTCCGCGAACCCGACGGCGGTGTCCGCGAACAGGTGCCAGAACCGTCCCGTCATCGTCCCGGCGCCGCGCGAGGCAGTCTGGACCCGGACACGGAAGTCGCCCCGGTCCAAGGCACCGGTCGAGGACGCGAGGACCTGAGCGGACAGCTCCAGGTGAGGCGCGGCGCGGCGCGCAGGGCACTCTGCGGCGGCTTCCAGCTCCTCGATCATCGCCCCCGTCAGCGTGACCGAACGGGCGCCGTCCAACGCAGCGGCCCCGGCGAGTTCCATCAGAGCGCGGTCGCGCGGCGAGCAGGGCTCGGATGGCTGGGCCGAGGTGCCAAAGCCTTCCGGGAACCCGAGCCCGCGCTGGGGGTCCGTCAGCTCCTCGACGCCCACCTGGGCTCCTTCGCCGTAGCGGTCGGCGAACCGTTCGGCGTAGCGCCTCCAGGCCGGGGTCCCCGCCGGCTGCGCCGCGAGTCTGGCCAGCAAGGTCGCTGCCGTCTCCAACTCCGTACCGACCGCCTCCGGCAGCCGTACGCGGGCGTCCAACCGCAGATCGATCGCAGCCTCCGTCCTCGCCTCACGGTCCACCAGCCTGAGACGCGCTGCGGTGGGCAACGTCTCGGCTGGATCGACGACCGTGGCCGGGGCGCGCAGGCCGGAACGCAGCATGCGCAGGCGAAGGAGCTCCCGGAGAAGCGCGGCACAGCGGTCGTTCCCCGTGCCCGGAAACTCGGCGGCGAGCCTGGCCACCAGCTGGGCGTGGCGTATCGGCTCCTTGGCCGCTCTCATGACCAGGGCAACAGCCGGGGTCATCGCCACCGAGTACTCGGCTGCTCCCTCGGACGGAACGTGAACCCGCCCGTCGTGAACGCGCGCCAGGTTGTTGACGCACACCTTCACACCGGCCATCAGAAGATGATCATTCTCTAGTTTACTGATCGCCGTCTCCAGACAGACTGGGTCAGGGCGGGAAGAGATCCTGGGTTGTCCGCCGAAACAAACCTCGGTCCCGCCTGCGAACGTGACCGGCGCAACACCGGCGAACAGGCCGAACGGCGTCGAGCGGTGGACGGACCGGATCGCGTAACGGCCCACGGCCAGCGCCGCGCGGCGAGCGCGACGGGCATCCGGCAGGTGTCCATCGATCACCGCGTTGACCTGCCTAGCCAGATCCGGGCTGGCGTTGGACACAGCCTCGGCGAGGGTTTCATCGGACCAGGCTGACGTCAGCCAGCACCGCCACGCAGCGCCGGCGCTGCCCGGATCTGGCCAGGGCGGCAGTGCGGGCGGGGCGACACGCACGGCGGCCCGAAGCATTCCTCCGCTGACGCGCTGGTAGCGATTATGCCGTAAACGTGTCATCGGCTCTCCCTCCTGTCAGAGCAAACGCGGCCCAGCGGGCTGGGAACCCCGTCGGACCGCGCAATGTCTCTCAGCTGGCCGAGGTGGTGCATGCGCTGGGGCACGAGCTGCCGCAGTTGTCGCTCGTGCTGCAGGCCAGCACCATCTCCGCGGCCGGCGAGTTCTCGATGAAGGTGATGTCGAGCGCGAACGGGTCAGACGGTTCCCCACCCGACGCCGCGACATTCCTGGCGGACTGATCGATGACAGACGCGGCCATTTTGTGCTGTACTCCTTCTGGTAACTGACAATGAGCGACGTAATCGGGTCAAGCGCGTCAGTTAGGGGGTCCGGCGTAGCCGGCTGGCACGGGTCACGGGGCGGATGTGTCGACTTCGGTCTGCGGGAGGTGAAGAAACGCCGCGCCGAAGGGTCGGGAGCTGCGACGCAGGACAACGAGTGGAGTTCAAGGCGCTTCCTTCGAGCATCAGTGACGGTGCGGCTAGATTGAGGAAACCGCGGATGCGAGCTCGCGGGAACCCTGTTAGCGGCGGCGAGGTGGTGAAAGTGGTGAAAGATCATCCGGGTGGAACGAAGAACACCCGACCGCGCCGCACCAACGCGAGGCTCGCGGCGGTGATCTCCGAATCCGGGCTGTCCCGCGAACAGGTCGCGCGGGCGTTCGTGCGTGTCGCGATCGAGAATGGTGCGACCGATCTGGCCGGAATCGGCCGGTCGCACGTGACGCACTGGGTGGGCGGGTCACGTCCGTCTGGCTCGGCTCCCGTCATTCTGTGCGAGGCGTTGTCCCGCTGCCTCGGACGGACGGTCACGCTGGAGGAGATCGGTTTGACAGCGGCGGGCGACGCCGCCGTCCCTGGGACGGGCTGGGATACCGATACCCTGACCGCGCTGGCCGACCTCGGGAGACACGAGCGCGACATGACCGTCAACCGCCGAGAGGCGCTAGGAACGGCCACCTACCAGCTGGCCGCACTTACGCTGCCCGCCGCAGCCTGGTGGACCAGCCTCGCTGAGCGCCGGCTGCGCCGGGCCACGCCAGGATCGCGAACCTTCGGCCGTGGGGACGTGGAGGCGGTTCGCGAGGCGACCGCGATGTTCTCCCGCATCGACCAACGACGAGGAGGAGGCCACGCCCGCGCGGCGGTCGTCCAGTACCTGACTTCGGATGTTGCCCACTATCTGCGCGGCACGTATCGCGACGACGGCGTCCGGCGCGACATGTTCGCCGCCGCGAGCGAACTCGCCTACCTGTCCGGGTGGATGAGCTTCGACAACGGAAACCATGCCGTCGCGCAGCGGCATTTCATCCTCGCGGTACAGCTTGCCGCCGAGGCTGACGATGCCCCGATGGCAGGACATGTGCTTCGGGCTATGGCCCATCAGGCCATTGACCTCGGCCATATACACCCCGGTCTCCGCCTCGCCGCGGCGTCAGTGGAAGGAAAACGATATAGCGAAGCGAGCCCTCGCGAACGCGCGCTCCTCGGAGTCGTGCACGGCAAGGCTCTCGCCGCGGCAGGAGACCACAAGGCCGCCGCGGTCGCGCTGATCCGTGCGGAGGTCGATCTCGCCGACGCTACACCCGCGGGCAGCGAACCTGCGCGCGTCTTCTTCTTCTCCGAAGCGAGCCTCGCGCACGAGACCGCGTGCGCGCTCCGGTACCTCGGAGACCTCGACGGAGCTGCGCGGTCGTTCCAGCGGAGCGTGCGCACACGCCGGGCGGCGACATTCACTCGGACGCACGCCGTGACCCTTGGATACCTCGGCGCGGTACAGGCCAGCCAGGGGGCCATCGAAGAAGCCTGCGTCACGTGGAACCGGGCAATGGACGCGATGGATGGAATCCGGTCAGCGCGGACCAGGAACGTCGTCGCAGACATCCGAGCAGTCCTCGCGACGCACCGAAGACGGTCGGTACCGGCAGCCATCACCCTGGAGACGCGGGCCAGCGACTTTCTTCGGACGACTGCGTGAGCCGGCACGCTCCGGATGTTATTAATTAACACTTTGCCAAAGACGGCGCGAACCAAGGGGAAAAATGGCCAGAAAGTTCGAGGTCGAAACGATCGCGAGAGTCGTTGGCGGCCGGGTCGAGCCCACCGACGACTACTGGGGTGGCACCCGTGCCATAATACGAGTTGACGAGTCGCGTTTCCCGCCGGAATGTACTGCAGGCCTTGACGACTTCTCCCACCTCGAGATTCTATTCCGCTTCCACCTTACCGATCCCACCGACCTCAACCTCGCGGCGCGAAGGCCCCGCGACAACCCCGAGTGGCCGGAAGTCGGTACTTTCGGGCACCGCAACATGCGGCGTGTCAACTGGCTTGGAGTCTCGCGCTGCCGCCTTGTCGACGTCGACGGGTACGACCTCCACGTCGAAGAACTCGACGCAGTTGACGGAACCCCGATCCTGGACATCAAACCGTGGTTCCCCGAGTTCGGTCCCCGGGGAGAGGTCCGCCAGGCCGAATGGTCCCGCGAGATGCTCACAGCCTACTTCGCCAAGCGCTGACGCCTACGCGGCGCGGGATTTTCTGGGCCACCCGACGCGATGTTGGGCCGACGGCGTCGCGGACGGCCAGCGCGCAGCAGGCCGATTCCGGCGCCCCTCAGCCTGAATGCACCGATCCGGTTTGGTGACCTTTCAAGTTGATCTGCAACTGCTGTTAACGGACAGTGTCCATCGCTGGGTGTGTCTGACTGGCCGCTCACGGTTCGGCGGCTCGTCCGGGTTCCCGGGCCGGGATCGGGGTGGAGGGCGGTGCTGACCGGGTGCGTGGGGGTACTCGGCGGGGCGCCGTCAGGCGGCCCGGGCCGGTGGCAGGCCGCGCACGGCGTGGACGAGGCCGGTGAAGGCGTTCTCGGCGTGCCAGCCGGTCGGCAGGTGCACGGTGAGCAGGCCCCGGCCGTGGCGGGCGAGCCGGCCGGGGATGTTCACGAGGTGGGCGCGCAGGGTCGCGCCGCGGGCCCGGCCGTGGAACGGCGAGGCGAGCGCGCCGGCGGCGCGCAGCAGGTTGTGGGTTGTCGCGGCGAGGACCAGCCAGGCGGCGTTCGCGGTGAACCTGCCCGAGGGCAGGTGCGCGAGCGGGCCGTCGACCAGGTCGGCGTTGACCTGCTCGACGATCGCGTGCTGGCGGTGCTGGCGGTGCTGGGGCTCGGCCTGGGCCAGGGTGAACGGGCTGTCGGTCAGTACCGCGTGGTAACGCCAGACGGGGAACAGCTCACCCTGCCCGCGGGTCGCCGTCGGGTTCAGTGCCTTCACCCGGCGCACGACGAGGCGGGCAGTGACCTGGTGGCGGGTGCCCTTGAACGCGGTGTAGCCGGTCTCGGAGATGGCCTCGCAGGCCGCGCGGACCGCGACGTTCTGTGGGGTGGTGATCGAGAAGTGGACGGCGAGGCGGCGGGCGGTGGACACGACCGTGCCGGCGTAGAACCCGGAGTCTCCCCGGGCGAGGACCGCCCCGGTGGCGCCGGCGGCGCGGACGGCGCGGACGGCGGTGACGGTCTCGGCGAGGAACCGGTCCGCGCCCGTGACGGAGACCTTGTTACCCGCGCGCAGCCGGGCGTTCGCGACCAGCGGGGGGCTGGTCAGGGTCGACACCGTGCCGATCATCGCGTTCAGGCCCCGGACGACGACCGACTTCGACGCGATCTTCGTGTGGCCGAATCGGGCGCCCTGCTTGCCTGGGCCGAACACGCGGCGCTGGGTCGTGTCGAGGTCGAGGATCGCGAGGGTGTCGAGGCCGGTCAGCAGCGCGGGCACGGCCGCCACGGTCCGCACGAGCAGCAGCCGGTGGATCTTCCCGAGCTGGACGACGCTCCCGATCGTGAGCGTGCGCAGGAAGGTACCCAGAGTGGACGGGGCGCGGATCCCGCCGAACAGGTCCGCACGCGCGCCGGCGCGCAGCAGGTTCATGTCGTCGATGCAGTCCGCGCCGGCGACCATGCCCGCGACCTAGGGTGGTGACCTTCAGCTCGACGTTCGCGCCGGCGTCGCCCGCCGAAGCGGGCAGGCGGAGGTGCGTGGCGACCAGGTCTGCCAGGCCGACCCGGTCGGCCAGGCCCATCACCGGCACGAGCCCGGCGGCTGCGACTAGGTTGGGGTCGTCGAACGCGATGTGGATCTTCGATGGGTTATGCAACAATTGCCTCTCGGAAGTGCCCTCTCCTGTGGGTTGATGTTGGTCTCAGCAACCCCGTCATCCCAGGTCAGAGGGCACTTTCTCGTTCAGCACGCCGATCAACAGGCAAATCGGACGGTGCATCCAGGCTCAGGGTCCAGCCGGCGGGCATTTTCCTCCAACAGGCGGCTCTTACCGACGCCCGCCGCACCTTCAAGGAGGACTCCCTGACCCTCGGCCAGCACTGTCGTGATCTCGCTTAGCTCGATGGACCGGCCGACGAAGGGCCAAGCGTTCACCATGCTGCCGAATTATGTCGCGGTCGATCTGCCAGCCTCGCCTGTGCTGCTGCCACGCGTGACGCACCTGCGACATCACCACAGTGATGGCTTCGATCCATCCGTTCGCTACGGACGCAGAGAACTGGCGCCGCGGCAATACACGGTGTCCGCGTTGCTCGCCCACACGCTGAGCCAGCTCGCGAAGCGTGGAACGGTCGCGCTGCAGTTCGGTCCGGCAACCGGCCGCTGGGCGTACAACTCGACGATCTCGTGGTGGTCGCTGCTCCCGACGCCCGGATGGTCGGAGCGGCTGTGCTGGGAAGCCAGCAGCGTGGAGGCAGACTACCTCCCGAACAAAACCCCCTGATGTCCGTCGATTCGGCCTTCGTTCCAATGGCGGCGTGTTGACCTGCGGGTCTGCCGGCGGTCACATGCCGCCTGAGCTGGTCGTTCGGCGGTTCGCACACACCAAACTATCGATCTTGGTGACAAGCGATTTACGTTGGCGACGCTCTGGCCAGCATCGTTACAAGATCGGCGTACAGCGGCTGGCGGTCATCGATCCCGACGCGGGTTGGCCTCACTTGATCCGGCGGGACGCCTTGGGTGGCATCTCGAGCTCCCCGAGCGAACGCCCATGCGGAACGGTTCGTGTGCACGGTCCGGGCCGAGGTCACCGACCGCATGCCGACGCCTTCTTCAGCGGCCGACGCCTTCTTCAACGGAACGGATCAAGCGCCGACCTGTCCTCGGGGGCCTGCTCAACGATTACGAACGAGCCGCTTGAACGCCCAGCTCAACGCCGGTGGCCGAGTTCTGGAACCCCACAAGGTCATCTGCCCGAAGCCGGACCACCTAGCTTGACGTAATGACTGCGTCAATCTATCGTTGATGCATGCTCTACCCCACGCCGGCCCTCAGACCTGCCGACGATCAGGTGCTCAGCGAGATCGACGGCATGCGGGATGCACTGCGGCACCACATCCAGACCACGCCGTCGAAATGGACCGAGGGGCTCCGGAAATTCCTCACCGCCGATGCCGTCGCAGCCTCGAACTCCATCGAGGGTTTCAAGGTAGCCACGATCGACGTCGAGGACCTGATGGACGGCGAGCGAGATGTTGAGATCTCGGACGAGAACCGCGAAGAGACCCTCGCCTACCAGCGGATGATGACGTATATCCAGACGCTCCACGATGCCGAGGACTTCAGCTACAGCAAAGGCCTACTCAACGCTCTGCACTGGATGTTGCAAGGCCACCGTCACGCCGTGCGCAAGCCGGCCGGGCAGTGGCGCCGGGGCCCCGTCTACGTCACCGACGCCCGCGACCCCGCCATCGCGGCCTACACAGCCCCGGACGCCGATGTCGTCCCCGCGCTGATGAAGGAACTCATCGACTGGCTCAACGCCGACAACGGCACCCACCTGCTGGTGCGAGCGGCTATGGCACATCTGCACCTTGTGTCCATCCACCCCTGGGCCGACGGGAACGGCCGGATGTCCCGTTCGCTGCAGACGCTCATGATCGCCCGTGAAGGCGTCCTGGCCCCGGAGCTCTCGTCCATCGAGGCGTGGCTCGGCCGCCCCGGCAACACCTGGGAGTACTACCGCGAACTCACCGATCGGGGCCCGAAGTACCGTCCCGACCAGGACGTCTCCAGCTGGATCCGCGTCAACCTGACCGCCTATCACCAGCAGGCCCAGACCGTTCACGGCCGACTCGACCGCTCCGGGCGGGTATGGGGCGTACTCTCCGAATTCGCCGAAAGCACCGGTCTGGACGAGCGAGTGGTGACCGCCCTGCACGACGTGGCCATGGCTGGACGCGTCCGCCGCTCACGCTACGAGCACGCCGAGGGCCTGAGTCTGCAGCAGGCGCAACGCGACCTCCGCGACCTCACCACCGCCCACCTCCTAGCACCGGTCGGCCGAACCCGGGCCCGCTACTACACGGCAGGCCCCCGTTTCCCTCAGCCGGCACTTGACATCGCGCACACGCCCATGACCTTGAGGAATCCATACACCAGCTGACAAGCAACCCGTGGGTGGCTCCGTCCCCGCGGTGAACGCGACCAAAATCGGTCGCACCAGCACCGAGGAGAAGCACGATGGCCAAGTACTTGCTGCTCAAGCACTACCGCGGCGCTCCGGCTCCGGTCAACGACGTGCCCATGGACCAGTGGACGCCCCAGGAGATCTCGGCGCACGTGCAGTACCTGCACGACTTCGCGGCCCGGCTCGAGGGGACCGGCGAGTTCGTCGACAGTCAGGCGCTTGCCCCCGCGGGGACGTTCGTCCGGTACGACGGTGAGGGGCGCCCGCCGGTCACCGACGGCCCGTTCGCCGAGACCAAGGACCTCATCGCCGGTTGGATGGTGATCGACGTCGACAGCTACGAGCGCGCCGTCGAGCTGGCCGGGAACCTGTCGGCCGTCCCTGGGGCGGGCGGGGAGCCGATCAACGAGTGGCTCGAGGTGCGCCCGTTCCTGGCCGCGCTGCGGCGCGATCGTCTTGTCGATGCCACGAACGGCCTCACCAGATCGCTGCGTCTTGGCCTCCATGACGTGGGGAACGAGACGGCCTTCTCCCACCCCGCTTTCCCGGCCGCTGAGCTGGGCGGTCGGCCTGGCAGGACTACGGCGACTGCCGGCCTGCGTCGAACATGGGCAGCTGGCTGTTCAGCACCGCCTTGACAGCTCGCTGAGAATGTGCGAAATTTGCGGCCGAGGAAATCATACACGGGCAATTGTCCGCGTGGACATTTTCGGACCGGAGGCGATGATGCACCGCCGGGTTGCCGTCATCGGTGGCGGATTGGCCGGTCTGGAGGCCGCGGTCCGAATGGCCTCCCATCCGGGAATAGAGGTCGAAGTCGTCGAGACCGGGCCGTCGACCCGCCGTCGTCATGCCAACTGGGACACCTCGACCCACCCGGGGGATGAGAAGGTCCGATGGTGGTCCAGCGACGGATGGGGATTTGGCGGTGGTCTTTCAGAACGACTCGGTGGACGTTCTTTGTGTTATCACGGCGTCCTGCTCGGTCTCACCCCCGAGGAGCTCGGTGATTGGCATCCTCGTTGGCAGGAACGATTAGCCGGCCCGCGTGGGCTCTATGCGCAGGTCTGCGACGAACTAGGGCCGGGGTTTCCAGAGCTGCGGGGGTCGTCACTGTCGGCTGCCGCGACGAGAATCGGCATCCGGCACGCTCCGCAAGCGGCGCGCTATGATGACCGGACCGGCCAGTTCGAAGCGTATTCACCGCTACCGGAGGCTCTTCGGCTGGCCGCCGTGAGCGACCGTTTCCGTATCGTCCGTGGCCGTGCGCTCTCGCTCAGGCGGACAAGGCGCGGCTGGGATGTCGATGTTGAGACTCCTACTGGTACGCCGTCGACAAGGCGAGGTTTTGATGCGTGCGTCCTCGCATCGTCCGCCATCGGCAACATCCAGATCCTGGCCCGGACGACAGGTGAGTCGATCACGACCACCATCACCGATCACTTATGTGTGGGTGCCCTCGCGCGAATCGAAGCCGGTGAGTCGCTGGGCGCTTTCCGGCACCCGATGCTGTGGATGGGATACCGCCCGGTGCCGGCGCTGTCCACCAACGTCTTTGTGTTGGAAAGACCGGCCCTTCCCAACGGCGACCGACTCATCTCGCTCATGGCCGTGATCGAGCAGGGCAGTGGCCCGGCCGACTTCAGCACGCTCATGGTCCAGCCGTCGTCCACGGGCGGCATGGCCACCACCCACATAACGACGACGGTCTCACCCGCCGATCTCGATCGTGTCGAGCGGGTTCGCCACGAGCTTCTGCGTCAAGCGAACGAGATCTGCCAAGGTTCGCTCCTCGACATAACCGCGTCGTATTCGACCGGTAACGCTATGGTCGGCGCATGCAATGGCGAGGGCGACGACGAGGACGTGCAACGGTTCGGCGATGGCAACGCTTTTCGTGCATTGCTCGCCCAACCGCTGGCGGGGCGGGCGGCCCAGTTCGAGCTGCCGTACGGGTCATACGAGCACGAGGCCTGTTCCCATCCCGTCGGCGGTGACAGTGCGCTGCCGGTCACGGAGGACCTTGAGGTTGAAGGGCTTCCCGGCGTCTACCTGGCCGGTCCGGGAAATTTTGTCCGACTTGGAGCAGCTAACCCGGCGCTTACCATCATCGCCATGTCGCGTTGGCTCGGCGATTCGCTTGCTGCTTGAGATGCACGCCACCCGGTAACCCGTAGCGTCCGATCCGGCCCCGGCCACCCCGCCGGCGAGGAGGTTGACAATGTCCAAGCTCGCGATCTTCGGTGGTACGCCGGTCACGGACGAGCCGTTCCCGACCTGGCCAAGCCTTGCGCCCGAGAGCATCGAACGGGCGATGGAGCCCCTTCGCACCGGTCGGGTGAACTACTGGACCGGCGAACTGGGCCAGCGATTCGAGGCGGAGTTGGCCGCATACCTCGGCGCCGACCACGCCATCACCACGAACAGCGGAACGTCGGCATTACATACCGCGCTGGCCGCGCTGGGCGTCGGACCAGGGGACGAGGTCATCTGCACGCCGTACTCCTTTATCGCCTCGGCCTCCTGCGTGCTGCAGGCGGGTGCACTGCCGGTTTTCGCCGACGTCGACGAGTCGCATACGCTCAGTGCTGCCGACGTCGAGAAGAAGATCACATCTCGTTCCCGAGCAATCATTGTCGTCCATCTCTACGGTGTCGTTGCAGATCTTGATCCGATCATCGATGTCGCCAGGAAACACGGTTTGTTCGTCGTCGAGGACTGTGCGCAGAGCATTGGTGCGACCTACAAGGGGAGGAAGGTCGGCACGGTCGGCGACGTCGGCTGTTTCAGTTTCTGCCAGAGCAAGCATTTCACCACCGGTGGTGAGGGTGGCGCGATTGTCACCGATGACGAGAATCTGAGCTGGGAATGTCGTTCTCTACGGGATCACGGCTATGACGTGGCCAGGCGCATGGGGCTCATGGAGTTCGGACCGGAGTACATCCATCGGCGCGTGGGCTTCAACTACCGGCTCACTGAGATGCAGTCGGCCATCGGAAGTTCTGAACTCGCCCGCCTCGACTCGTGGAACCTTCCCCAGCGTCGCGCCAACGGCCGCCAGCTGACCGAGGCTCTGCGGGACCATCCGCTCGTGATACACGCCCCCGTGGACTCGCAGGAGCGGGAAAATGCGTTCTGGTGGGCGCCCTTCGTGCTCGACTCCGAACGGCTGTCGGTTCCCGTCGCGGAGTTCGCCGCAGCCATGACCGCGGAGGGTGTGCCCTACACGACGGTTCAGCTGTCGGAAATGTATCGGGAGCGCGTCTTCGTCGAGAACAAGGGATTCGGGAAGCTGAACTACCCGTTTGACGACCCCAATGCCACCCCGATCGACTATTCGAAGACGAACTGCGCCACAGCACGCTGGCTCGCGGCGCGGACGCTCCCGTTCTACACCCACCCCGTCTACACCCAGCGGCATATGGAGCAGTACATCCTTGCCTTCGAGAAGGTGGCGGCTGCTTTCTACACGGAGACTCCGACGGGCGCAGCATGAGTGAGTTCAGGTTCTGAGGCTCCGAGTGCGCGGAAAGGACCAGCGATCGCGCACTCTTCGGCCTGGAGGGCCAAAGGGCGCGCGACGATCGTCAGATCGCGCGCCCGGAGGCCACAGTCCCGGAGCACTACTGGGTCAGCCTCCGCGACCGGTGCGTTTCGGGCCGGTGATGCTGTTGCCGAATTCGTCGATCAGGCCGGCACGGCGTAGCGCGTCCGCGAGCGCACCGGTCGGGACGCTTGATTCCCCACGACGGGGGCGGGGTTGGGCACCACGGGGTTGGGCGCCACCGGGTTGTGTATCGCGGGGCTGGCCACTGCGGGGTTGGCCACTGCGGGGTTGTGCCGCTGCGCGTGGTTGTCCGCCGCGAGGTGCCCCGCCACGGTCCCGGCGCCCGGCGTTCGGCGGGCCTGCCTGCTCACCGCGGCGCTCGGCGTCGTCATCCAGGCGCAGGGTGAGTGAGATGCGTTTGCGGGGAATGTCGACGTCGAGGACCTTCACCCGCACGATGTCGCCGGACTTCACCACGTCCCGAGGGTCGGCTACGAAGGTCTTCGACATCGCCGAGACGTGCACGAGGCCGTCGGAGTGCACGCCCACGTCGACAAAGGCACCGAACGCGGCGACGTTGGTGACCACCCCTTCCAGCACCATGTCGGGGGTGAGATCGGCGAGGGTGTTGACACCGTCGGCGAAGGTCGCGGTCGCAAACGCCGGGCGCGGGTCACGGCCAGGCTTCTCCAGTTCCGCCACGATGTCGGTGACCGTCGGCAGGCCGAAGGTGTCGTCGACGAAGTCCGTGGGCCGCAGCGCGCGCAACAGCGCGGTGTTGCCGATCAGGGCCGTGAGCTCGCCGGCGGTCGACGTCAGGATGCGCCGGACCACCGGATACGCCTCCGGGTGCACGCTGGAGGCGTCGAGCGGGTCGTCCCCGTCCCGGATGCGCAGGAAGCCGGCGCACTGCTCGAACGCTTTCGGGCCGAGCCGTGGGACGTCGGTGAGGGCCCGGCGCGAGCGGAACGGGCCGTTGGCGTCACGGTGGCGCACGATGTTCTCCGCGAGCCCGCCGCCGATGCCCGAGACTCGGGTCAGCAGCGGGGCGGAGGCGGTGTTGACGTCGACGCCGACGGCGTTCACCGCATCCTCGACGACCGCGTCCAGCGAGCGGGACAGTTTGATCTCGGAGAGGTCATGCTGGTACTGGCCGACCCCGATCGACTTCGGGTCGATCTTGACGAGTTCAGCCAGCGGGTCCTGCAGACGGCGCGCGATCGACACCGCGCCGCGCAGCGACACATCCAGTTCGGGTAGTTCACGGGAGGCATACGCCGAGGCCGAGTAGACCGAGGCGCCGGCCTCGGAGACGACGACCGTGGTGAGCGACAGGTCGGGATGCAGCCTGGCCAGGTCGCTCGCGAGCTTGTCGGTCTCCCGGGACGCGGTGCCGTTGCCGATCGCGATCAGATCGACGCCGTGCTGGGCCGCGAGGCGGGCCAGCACGGCGATCGACTCGTCCCAGCGCCGCCGCGGTTCGTGCGGGTAGATCGTTTCGGTGGCCACGACCTGACCGGTCGCGTCGACGACCGCGACCTTGACACCCGTGCGCAGGCCCGGATCGAGACCCATGGTCACCCGGGCGCCGGCGGGCGCGGCGAGCAGGAGATCGCGCAGGTTGACGGCGAACACCCCCACCGCGGTGTCCTCGGCCGCCTGCCACAGACGCATCCGCAGGTCGATGTCGAGGTGGACGAGGATGCGGGTGCGCCAGGCCCAGCGCACGGTGTCCACCAGCCAGCGGTCGGCCGGGCGGCCCAGGTCGGCGACGGTGAAGCGCTCGGCGATGGTCAGCTCGTAGGCACTCGGCGCGGGGGTCTCCCGCGGTGCGGCCTCCTCGACGGCCTCCTCCGGCTCCAGGGTGAGGTCGAGGATCTCCTCCTTCTCACCGCGGAACAGCGCGAGGATCCGGTGCGAGGGCAGCTTGGTGAACGGCTCGGCGAAGTCGAAGTAGTCGGCGAACTTGGCGCCGGCATCCTGCTTGCCCTCGCGTACCCGGGAGGTGAGCCGGCCCCGCGACCACATCCGCTCGCGCAGGGTCCCGATCAGGTCGGCATCCTCGGCGAACCGCTCGACCAGGATCGCGCGTGCGCCGTCCAGCGCGGCGCTGACGTCGTCGACGCCGCGCTCGGCGTTGACGAACGCTGCCGCGGTCAGCTGCGGGTCGAGGGTCGGATCGTCCAGCAGCGCCTGCGCCAGCGGTTCCAGGCCCGCCTCCCGGGCGATCTGCGCCTTGGTACGCCGTTTGGGCTTGTACGGCAGGTAGATGTCCTCGAGGCGCGCCTTCGAGTCGGCGGCCATGATCTGCGCCTCGAGTGCGTCGTCCAGCTTGCCCTGCGAGCGGATGGACTCGAGGATCGCGGTGCGGCGCTCCTCCAGCTCACGCAGGTACCGCAACCGCTCCTCAAGGGTACGCAGCTGCGCGTCGTCGAGCACGCCGGTCGCTTCCTTGCGGTAGCGGGCGATGAACGGCACGGTGGCCCCGCCGTCGAGCAGGTCCACGGCCGCGGTCACCTGGCCCTCACGCACGCCGAGCTCCTCGGCGATCCTGCGATGAACCGACGTCGTCACAATCTTGATCCGCCTTCGCGCTGGGGTCCGAAGTCTTCGTGACCAGCTTGCCTGATCGTCAGGCCCGCGTACGCGGCAGGCCGCGCAACGCGCGCAGTAGCTTCTCGTAACCGCGACCGTCGAAAAGATCGACCGGCTGCCAGGGGCGGAGCGCATCGGGGATGTCGCAGACCTCCAACCGCACCGGGATGATGTATGTCGCACCTTCGGGCTGTTCGCTCGCCGTATCGAGCGCGAGCCGGATCGCCCTGTGCAGGAAGCCCCGTCTGTTCGTCGCGTTCGCGCTCAGACAGACCAGGACGGCGGCGGACTCCCTGATTGCCTTCCTGACCAGTGGCTCCCGCTCCTGACCAGGAGAAATGTCCTCCTCGTCCAGCCAGGGTGCCAACTCGTCGTGCGCCAGGCGATCATATAAGGCGCGCACCCGTTCCTGATCCTGCGTGGAATAGCAGAGGATGATCCGTTCACTGGCGGGGCCGGGATGCGCGGCCGGCGTAGGCCGCGGTCCGGTGATCGATTGTTGTTGGTGGTTGTCGGTCTCCACCGGCAGCCGACCATCATGGCTTACACCGTGGCGGTCTGCGAGCGCCGTCAGCACGGGATTGGCCGGGTACATGTGCAGCGCCGCTTCGAGCAGGCGGCGGTGCGGATCGAGGATGATGCCCTTGGCCAGCTCGGCGAAAACCTGGTGCCACCAGTGGACGGGTGCCGTGCCCTGCCCGTCCGGTCGGTACTCCCGCGGATAGCCGATCCGATCCAGCAGCATTCCGGCGGCGGCCCCGGTTCCGGCGATCCGCGCGCAGGTGTGCAGCAGCTCCCACTGCTCGTCCTCGCAGAGCCGCACCTCGACCGGCCGACCCGACGTGTCGCTCATCCTGAACCCCCGTTCGATTTCAGAAATTTTAGCCCTGTCATTAAATGATCTTGATGGTATGGATCCGCGCGGGAATCCCGCAGCCGGCGGGGGCTGTCGGCGCCGGGGCGACCCGGAGTTCACTGTCGGGGCGGCGCGAACCCGTAAAAATACGCAGAACCTGTGGCCTGCTGCGGCTACGGTGAAGGTTTCTGGCTCTCCTGACGTCATCGTGGGTGCGATTGCCGAAACCAATGGTTGGCCGGTTATTGCCGGTCGGTAGGTGGTTGGTGGATGTCGCAGGTTGCGTCCACGTGCCAGACTCTGATGTTGGACAGTGAGTCCGTTCCACGAGGGGGCTTCGATGATCGATTCAGAAGCGATGCATATTCCCGGCTGGCGCGGCGGTGACGGCAACGGCGCTTATCTTGACAAGATCCTGCGACACCAGCCGATCGAGCTTTCGCTCGACGACAGCGTCAGCGGGAGTACCTTGCTTAGTTTATTCGGACGGGCGCTGGGCGCGTCCTTACTCGGCTGGTTCATATTCGGTTTTCTCGCGCTGTTCGCCTTGGTGACTGGCAGTGAGTCGGCCGCGGCCGGCATCGGGACCCTCGGCGCCATCGTGGCCGGGATCGTGTTCTGGGTGGTCCTGCTGTTGTCGCGGCTCACCGAGCCCATCGCCGAGTGGCGGGTACTGCTGGAGGACAGGACCGCCAGCGCGGAATCCACGTACAGCCAGATCGCCGGCTCCCTGCGCGTCCGCCAGATCCCGCTCGCCCGGACGGTCCGCCGCATGTACACCGGCATCGGCGCCGGGAATGTCAGTAACCGGTTGGTGCTGACCGAGGGGCACTATTCGGCGTACGTGTCGGTGTTCGGCTACGGCACGAGCCTCTATCTCGGGTGGATGATGTGGCGCTCGCGCCGTGGCTACGCCCTGATCGGAAAGTTTCTGGCTGATCTGGTCAACGGGATGCTCGGCAGGACCGATCCAGAGACGATCATGTTGCGTACCGAACGGCCCAGGGCGATGCGCGAGGCTGTCCATGCCGCATGCCGGGAAGGACTCTATGTCGCCATCGAGGGGCAGGACGTGCCCATCGCATTCGGTTTCCCCCACGGCCTGCCGCCGATCGATGCCGCCGGTCCGACCCCGCCGGCTCCGCTGGGCCTCGGTCAACCTCCGTACCCGCAGCCGGCCCCGCCGGCACCCGGTGCCGGTGACCAGCCCTGGCCCAGCCGCGACGAACCGCCCTACCAGCCGTGAGTTCGGACGCTGCCGGGCAGGACGGGGTCCTTCGACAGTCCGTCCCGGACGGCACCTGGGCGTGGGTGGGGGTCCGGCTCGCACCGATGACACCCACGGTGGGCTCGGGCCTGTACACCGACCTGGGTGAGCCTCGGCGGCGTGCCGACGCATTCACCGCGGAGGTGGCGTGGGTCAGCGCACAGCAGGAGATCGCCACCGGGCCGGCGCCTGCTGCCCGGCCGCGTTTCGACCTCCGATACCTCAGTGACCCCCAGTCGGCAAGCGTGTCCTGCGCGTTGCTCGGGCGGGTATTCGCTCACAATGACACCGCGGCCACCGACGCGGCGCTCACGTTGCGGGCGCGGTTGGCGGCCGTACCGCGCCATGTCCAAGCCAGGCCGATTCTCGACGCGGCGGAAGTCCAGGGTTGGCTCGCGCCGATCGGGCTGCACCCCGACGGGCTGGTTGAGATACGGAAACGGCTGACCCACAGTCGGTGCAGCCGGCCTGAGCCTGTGGACCCGAATTTCGGGCGCCCGTTCTGCTTCGCCATGTCCGCGTTCATCGGGGGCGACCGTTCCTGGGAACCGCTCTGGCTGGCGCTGGCGCAGCAGCGGCAGCCGACGCTGATCAGTGTCTGCCTCGAACCGTACGCGGTGAGAGACCGGCTCCGATACGAGCTCGCCAAGCTCGCCGGGCAATACGCCGCCCTCGCGAGGGAGATACCGGCCACGCAGTTCAGAGGACGAGTGCCGGCCGATGCCTTCGCGATCGAGGCGCAGCCGCTCTACGCCGAGGCGGTGCGTCGCTACACCGACCGGGCGTATCGCATCCGGGTCTCGGTGGCCTCCGCCGGCCCGCTGGCTCCGGCGTTCGGCGAGCTGCTCGCGGCGACCATCTCGCCGCCGGTGCGCGACGGCGCCTTCGGGGGCGGTGGGGCCGTGGCCCGGCGACCGCCGCCGGAGGACATCAGGCCAGCGTGGGTCAATATCACCACCCTGGGTCGTGAGTGGCTCGACGCGACATACCGGCAGGGCTCGCCGCCGGGTTTGCTCAACGAGCCGGAACGCATCCTGTGCGAATTAGTCGATGTTCCAGAAGCCGCCGTGGCTTTTCGTTTTCCCTACGAGGTCGCCGGTCGCCCACGACTGTTCGACCTTCGCGAGCGGGCGGCCATCGAGGCCGCCGACCGGGCGGTCCGCTCGACGGTCTTCCTGTGCCATGCTGACCAGGACGGCGCGGCGGCGGCCAACCTGTACACCCACCTGCGATCGGACGGATTGCGTGGCCTGTGGCTCAAGGCTGAGAACCTCGGCGCCGGCCAGGACCGGCAAGAAGAGATCAAGAAGGCGATCGAGCGAAGCCGGGCCGTGGTCGTGTGCCTGTCGAGCGCCGTGTCCAGACCAGGTTCGGTCAACCGGCAGATCGTCTGGGCGCTCGACGTGGCCATGGAACAACCGCAGGGGGCCGTTTTCATGATTCCGGTGCGCCTTGAGCCGTGCGACATCCCCGATCGCCTGAGCAGATGGATGCATGTCGACCTGTTCGCCGACGACGGCTACCCTCGGCTGATCCGTGCGCTCCGGGATGTCGACCGCCAATATGCATAAGAGCGACCGGCAATAGGGGACGCGGCGTCGCGGGGCTGGGGCACGCACCTCGCGTCGTTGTCGTCGGTCGACACCCAACACCAGGGTGCCTCCCTCCTCCGCCTCGCGATGCACGCACCCCAGCCCCGCTCCTTCATCCACGCCCCTACTGCCGGGCGCTCTAAGGCTGACTGACCCCGGTTCTCGCCGACCGGTGCAGAACACGGCGGAACTCGCTATGATCCACGCGGACGGAAGGAGACGGATCCGGATGCGGAACAGCATGGCGGGCGGTCCGGGCTACAGCGTCGAGGCACACGTGACAAAGGCGCGCTCGCATACGATCGGTGATTTGTTGCGGCGGACGGCGCTTCGATATCCGGACAAGACCGCCCTCGTCGCCGGCGATTTCCGCGAGACCTATGCGCAGCTGAACGCGACGGTGAACGCGACGGCGCACGCGCTGTCCGACCGTGGGGTGGTCAAGGGCGACCGCATCGCATTGCTGTCGCACAACTGCCGTGAGTTCGTCGTCGTCTATCTGGCGCTGGCCAAGCTCGGCGCCATCCTCGTCCCGGTCAATTTCATGCTGACCGCTGAGGAGATCGCGTTCATCCTCGACCACTGCGAGGTGAGTGGGCTGGTGACCGAGGATGCGCTGGCCCCGATCGCCGAGCGGGCGCTGGGCGTGGCCGGTCGCGGGGTCGACATCGCCGGCCGGATCAGCTCGGGCACAGCCGAGCAAGGTGTAGCGGAGCGGGGCACAGCCGGCCGTTGGGAGGACGTTGCGTCCTGGCTGGCGCATGCCGACACATCCGAACCGGAGGTGGCCATCGGTGATGACGACCCGGTGCGCCTGATGTACACCAGCGGTACCGAATCCCGGCCGAAGGGAGTCGTGCTCACCAGCCGCTCGTTGATCGCACAGTATGTCAGCTGCATCATCGAGGGCGAGCTTTCCCCGGACGACATCGACATACAGGCACTTCCCTTCTATCACTGCGCGCAGCTCGACGGCTGCCTCACGCCGGCCATCTACCTGGGTGCCACCAGTGTGATCCTGCCCAGCGCGGACCCGGCGGCCATTCTGGCCGCGGTGGAGCGGGAGCGGGCGACGAGGCTGTTCTGTCCGCCGACGGTGTGGATCGGCCTGTTGCGCTGCCCCACCTTCGAGGCTCACGACCTGTCGTCGTTGCGCAAGGGCATCTACGGTGCGGCGCCGATGCCCGTCGAGGTGCTACGGGAGATCCGGCAACGGCTGCCGGAGCTGCGGTTGTGGAATCTCTACGGTCAGACCGAGATGGCGCCGGTGGCCACGGTCCTGCGGCCGGACCTTCAGGAGGCGAAGGCGGGTTCGGCCGGCCGGCCGGTTCTCAACGTCGAGACCATGGTGGTGGACGACGACGACATGCCCGTCCCGGCTGGAACCGTCGGGGAGATCGTGCACCGCAGCCCGCACGCCATGCTCGGTTACTACAAGGATCCGGAGAAGACGGCCGAGGCGTTCCGGAACGGCTGGTTCCATTCCGGTGACCTCGGCGTGTTTGATTCCGACGGTTATCTCACGGTCGTGGACCGGAAAAAGGACATGATTAAAACCGGTGGTGAGAACGTCGCCAGTCGGGAGGTCGAGGAGGCGATCTACGGGCATCCGGGGGTGGCCGAGGTCGCCGTGTTCGGCATCGCCCATCCCTACTGGATCGAAGCGGTGACCGCCGTCGTAGTCGCGCGCCCAGGGGCGGCGATCGCCCCCGAAGAGATCATCGACTACGCGCGCGGGTGTCTGGCCAGTTACAAGACCCCGAAGTATGTCGTCGTCACCGACCAGCTCCCGAAGAGCCCCAGCGGTAAGATCCTCAAGCGGGAGCTGCGGACGATCCACGCTCATCTCGCCGGCGCCGTCGTACCGTGATCACTTGGGGCTGGTGTACCACTCGGACCCCACGCTGATGAACACCCCGTCCGCCTCGGCGCTGACGCTTTCACCGATCAGCAGCCTGGCCGTTGCCCGGACTTTACGACCTTCGACATCGAGAAGCTCGGATTCCGCCCGGAGCGGTGTTGAGATCGTGACCGGCGCCTGGTAGCGGATCGTCATCGTCCCGGTGGCGATGAGTTTCCCGGCGAGGGATGCGGCATGTCCGAGCATGACGTCGAACAGCGCGGCGATGTAGCCACCGTGGACGTTGTTCCGGCTGCCCTCGTAGGCCGGCCCGAGGGTCGCCTCGCCGTGGAACATCGTGCCGCGGCGTTCGACGATCAGCGGCGGGGCGAACGGGTGGGAGCGGCCGAAGATGGGATGCCGTTCCCAGAGCACGGCATTGTCGGCACTGCCGATCCGCAGCCCCGCCCGGCCGTCGTACCGGCTGGCGCGGGCGTGGGGCCGGGCTAGGCGCTCCATGCGTTGCGCGGCGTCGGCGATGGCGCGCAGGTCCTCGGTGGGTATGTCGCCGGTCGCCAGGTGTCCGGCGAGCGCCCGCAGGGCCGCCGCGGCCCGGCGCGCCTCGCTCAGCCCGTCGGTCACCCCCTCGTCCAGCCCCTCGCCAGTTGCCGCCGTCGACGAAAGGGTCGACGGCCCGGTCGGCCTGCCGGGCCGGTCCTGGCCATCTGACATGCTGGGATCTCCTCACTTCGGGTGTCGTGACCATCGGACGGCCCGACATCCCATCCGCCAATACTCCTTCAAATAGTAATATAATTATGCTGAACTTTCGACTGTCTGGTCGGCTCCCTCATCGGACGGGTGGATGTCGGCCCAGGCATGGGAGAGCGCTTCGGTGAAGATTTCCGGGGGTTGTGCGCCGGAGACTCCGTACCGGCTGTCGACGACGAAGAACGGCACGCCGGTGGCACCCAGTGCCCGCGCCCGGTGGGCATCGCCGTCCACCACGTCGGCGTAGGTGCCCTCGACGAGTACGCGGCGGGCCTCGTCGGCGTCCAGGCCGGCTTCACCGGCCAGTCCGACGAGGCACTCGCGGTCGAACAGGGACCTCCCTTGGGTGAAGTGGGCCAGGTAGAAGCGCTCGACGACGGCGTCCTGGATGCCGCGGTCCCCGGCCAGCTGGACGAGCCGGTGCGCATCGGCGGTATTGCCGACAAACCCGTCGACCAGGTGGTATTCCAGGCCGACGGTGGCTGCGGTGCGTTCGACCGCGACCTGGCTCGCCCGGGCCTGCGCTTCGGTCATGCCGTACGTGGCGACCAGCATGGCGGTCTGGCCGACGACGCGGTCGGTGGGCATGGTCGGGTCGAGCTGGAATGAATGGTGGACGATCTCGATCTGGTCGCCGTGGGCGAAGCCGGCCAGCGCCTGCTCGAAGCGGCGCTTGCCGATCCAGCACCACGGGCAGACGAGGTCGGACCAGATGTCAACCCGCATGGGGTTCTCCTCGGTGCTGGTCGGAATGTGCTGGTCGGGATGTGGTCGGGATGCGGTCGGGATGCGAGGGCAGGGTACGGCGGCTGTGCCGGCCCTGCTGGAGCAATGCTGACCAGAATATGAGGTATACCTCGACTTATCCCGATGTCCGGCCGGTGTACGTGGTGGTCTGGGGTCTGGGTCTAGTCTGCGGTCTGGGGTCTAATTGAAGAGTTCTTCAATTAGCGACATGGTGGATGGCCTGCTGCGCTCGAGCGGCGGGCCGCTGAGCAGGAGAAGGGCGAGCCGAGGCCGATGCCGGGGACGAGGGTGACCAGGGCCGCGCGGACGCAGGTTCCGCTCTATCAGGCGAAGGCGGAGTTCTTTCGGATGCTGGGGCATCCGGTGCGGATCCGGGTGCTGGAACTGCTCCAGGACGGGCCGATGCCCGTTCGGGACCTGCGCTGCGCCGTCGAGGTGGAGCCGTCGAATCTGTCCCAGCAGCTGGCGGTGTTGCGCCGCTCGGGGATCGTGACGGCGACCCGGGACGGCTCGACGGTCGTCTACGCGCTCGCGGGCGGGGACGTGGCCGAGTTGATGCGGGCCGCGCGAAGGATCCTCACCGAAATGCTCGCCGGGCAGGAGGAGCTGCTCGCGCAGCTGCGCGAGGCCGACACGAGGTCGATGTGAGCGCGGCGATCGCGCCTGGCCGGGTGACCGGGCGGGTGACTGGGCGGGCGGTGTGGGGCCGGTTGCAAGCGGTGCTGCCCACCCGGGCCTCGTTCACCTCGATGGGCCGCTCGCCACGTAAGGACCTGCTCGCCGGACTTACCGTGGCGGTGGTGGCCCTACCCCTGGCGTTGGGGTTCGGGATCTCCTCCGGGCTCGGTGCCCAGGCGGGACTTGCCACCGCAGTGGTCGCGGGCGCCCTTGCCGCGATCTTCGGCGGATCCAATCTGCAGGTCTCGGGACCAACCGGCGCTATGACCGTGGTGTTGGTACCGATTGTCCACACCTACGGTCCCAGCGGAGTGCTCACCGTCGGGCTGCTGGCGGGGTTGCTGCTGGTGACCCTCGCATTGGCGAAGGTCGGCGGCTACATGCGCTATGTGCCGGCGCCGGTGGTGGAGGGTTTCACCGTGGGGATCGCCGCCGTCATCGCCCTCCAACAGGTACCCGCGGCGTTCGGGGTGAAGGCCCCACCCGGGGACAAGGTCGTCGTGGTGGCCGCACGTGCCGTCATCGACTTCGCCGGACATCCGCACTGGGCGGCCGTGGTCCTGGCCGGCACGGTCATCGCGGTCATGCTGGCCGGGGGCCGGTGGCGGCCGACGGTGCCCTTCTCCCTCGTCGCGGTTGTCGCGACAACCGTCGCAGCGCAGGCCGCGCACCTGCCGGTGGCGCGCATCGGCCACCTGCCGGCCGGGCTACCCGCCCCCTCGCTGGGCTTCCTGGACCCTTCCGCAGTGCCGGGACTGCTGCCTTCGGTGGTCGCGGTCGCCGCACTCGCCGCGCTGGAGTCACTGCTGTCGGCGACGGTGGCGGATGCGATGAGCGTGTCCGATCGCCATGACCCGGACCGGGAGTTGTTCGGTCAGGGCGTGGCCAACCTGGCCGCGCCGCTGTTCGGCGGGGTTCCCGCCACCGCCGCGATCGCCCGCACCGCGGTCAACGTCCGTTCCGGCGCGGTGTCCCGACTGGCCGCCCTCACCCATGCGGTCGCGCTCGCGGTCATCGTGTTCGCCGCGGCCCCCCTGGTCGGACGCATCCCGCTGGCGGCGCTTGCCGGGGTGCTACTGGCTACCGCCGTACGCATGGTCGAAGTCGGCTCGGTTCGGGTGCTGGCGCGTGCGGACCGGGGCGACGCCGCGGTACTGGTGCTGACAGCGCTGGCCACCCTGGCGCTGGACCTGGTCGTCGCAGTGATAGCCGGCCTGGTCGTGGCCGGAGCGTTGGCGCTACGCCAGGTTGCCAGGGCCGCGCGGGTCGAACAGGTCGCCCTGGACGACGGCCTGTCACCAACCGACCACCACGCAGAAGAACAGGCCCTGCTCGCGCGGCACATCGTGGCATACCGCATCGACGGGCCGGTGTTCTTCGCCGCCGCGCACCGCTTCCTCCTGGAACTCACCGACGTGGCCGATGTCCTGGTCGTCATCCTGCGGATGTCCCGCGTCACTGCGATCGACTCCACCGGAGCCCTGGTCCTCAAGGATGTGATCACCAAACTGGAACGCCGTGGCATTTGCGTCCTGTTGTCCGGTATCAGGCCCGGCCATCAGCAGGTGCTGTCCACCTTCGGCGTCGCCGAGCACCTGCGCCGCGACGGGCTGCTGTTTCCCGACACCCCCGCCGCGATCGCGCACGCCCTGCTCCTGGCGCCGGATGTGCTGTCGAATCCGCGTGCGGCGCTCTCCCAGCCGCAGGTGGAGGGGACATGCTGATTCCCAGCCCGACCGGAGTGAATCCCGCGTACAGCATCCAGATCCGTGTCCCGGCCCGGGCGGTGAGCGAGGTCCGGTCGGTCATCGCCGACGCGCCCGGTACCGTCACCGTTCAGGCGGACGAACCCGGCCCTGCCGGCGCGCACCGTATCATCCTGGACGCGGACAGTGCACGCACCCTGACCTGGCTGACCGCCGCGCTGCGCCGCCGCCTGGGCACCGATCTGTTCCACGCCGAAGACCTCGTCTTCGCGACCGCCTCCACGGGCAAGCTCGCCCAGCAGGTGTGTGCGGCCGTCACCACCGGTCATGACGTCGCGCTGCTGGACGCTGACGCCGACCGTCGGGTGATCACCCATCTCGCCGCCCATCCACGCCATACCGACCGCTACACGGGCCGCTCCCGGCGGATTGCGCTGCTCACCGACGCCAGTGCCGTCCTGGACTTCGAGCCGATGCCCGCCGAGACGGCTCTGCCGGCGGTCGAGTCCCAGGCCGTCCACCTGCAGCGGGCAACCGGCCTGGACGTCATTCCGCTGCCGGTCGCCACGCGCGGCGCCGACGAGCTCGCGACCGTCATCCGGATGTTGGCTCCGGGCTTCGCCGCGACCGTCCTCGTCCACACCCACATCCGCCACATCGAGACCGCCCGCGCTGCGGTCGACAACACCCGGGCCGATGCCACCCGGGCCGACGCCGCCTCCCAACTGTTGCTGGACGCGGTCAACGACGGGCTCGCCGTGGCCGCCACCGCTGCGGCGCTCAACGCGCTGCGCGCGCGGGCCGTCGACCTGCGTCGGGCCCGGGTCATCCTCGTCGACCCGGCACGAGGCGGGGACCTGGCTGGTCTCCTGGTCGCGGCCGGGATCGGTGACATCACCCTCTACGACCCGGTGGAGTACGGCATCCAGGCGCTGCATGCCGTTGCCGACCAGACGGATCTGGTCATCGACCTGATGGGTCTCGCCGCACCACCGCTGGGCGTCCCGGTGCTGCGGACCCGGTTGGAAACCCCACCCCCGATGCTGGCCGCCACCACCGGGCCGCGCCCGCTACACGCGCTGCCGGGCCTGCTCACCGCGGCCGTCACCACCCGGATGCCGATCACTGCGGCGGCACGTCTGGCCGCCGCGTACGCTCTGGCCGGGCAGGCGGAGCCCGGTGCCCTGCTGCCCGCTCTTGATCATCCGGAGCTGACCGCGGCCGTCGCCGTCGCCGCGATTCGGGCGCTCACCGCGTCGCAGTGAGCAGCGGCGGGGGGGAATTGCCATTCCACCGACGGGATGCTTTGACGTATGCAGCTGTCCAAGGCCGCGTGCTGATGCGATCATCGTTACATGAGTGGGGGAGCGGACGAGCGTCGTGACTTCTTCGTGTCGTACGCACGGGCGGACCGCGGGCTCTTAACGATGTGAATCTGATGCTACTGCCACAACACCAGATTCACATCGTTCCCAAGAACGCCCGGCAACAGGTCGTTCCGAATAGCGAGGGGGTTTCCCGGGGTCGGCCTGGGGCGCGCGATGGTGGTGGTGTCGCGCGCCCTTTTGCCGTCAGGCGTGCTGTGAGCGGACGGTCGGGAGCTGTGCGGTGCGTGCGGGGCTGTACTGGTAGTTGGTGACCAGGCTGACCGCGAGTACGGCAAGCCCGCTGCCGAGGTAGAAGGCGGAAAGTCGGCCGTCGGTGTCGGTGAACGACAGCGCGACCGGTGCGAGGATGAGGAGTGCGGCGGCGAGGTAGTCGCCGGCCGAGTGCACGGTGAACGGCAGTACCTTGACGACGCCGAGCGGGTAGCGGGTGAGCATGCTTACCACGGCGATGACGATTCCCACGGTGACGCCGGTTGCGACTGCGAGCGACGAGCCGCCGGCCGCCAGCGGGACGATGATGAGCAGTGCGGCGACGGCGTAGTCGGCGATGGCGTGGAACCAGGCGGGCAGGAAGCGGACGAGGGACATGGCGGAACCTCCAGGCGTTGGTCGGGTCTGTCGACGGTCCGGTTGTGCTTTCCGTCTGTTGTTCGGTGCCCGATGGCGGCCGGATGGGTCCGCGGACCGCCTTACCGCCTCAATCCGCTGTCGTCTCGCCGACACCACCGGGATGACTCCGTCGGATGGGGGTGCGGCTACCGGCGGTGCTCTTCGCGCCGGAGAACCTGGAGGTTTTCCGGATATGAGCGGATCAGGTGGGTACGGCGTCCAGCGGCCACTCGTGTCCGTGGGAAAGAGCGTCAACCGCCTGCTGCTCGGGAGCCAGTTCGTTGAGGTGTCTGATCAGCACAAACGATGGCCTAGTACGCCGCTGTCGCGTACTCCAAGGAAGCTAGGACGTCTGCGTACTCGAGGTAAGGGTAGTCCGCCAGGACGTCCTCGGCGGAACGACCGGTTGCGAGCTGGCCGACAACAGCGCTGACCGTCACGCGCATCCCACGGATGCAGGGCAACCCGCCCATGTGGGCGGGGTCGACACTGATCCGCTCGAAGGTCATTTTCTCATGATACGGCGGCGGAGGAGAACGGCGGCCAGATAGTCGCCGGGCGACCAGGTCCACGACCCGGCAGGTACGCGTCGATCAGATCCTGCTCGGTTCGCACCGGCGACCAGGTACTGGACGAGGTACTGGCGGCGCTGCCCCGGTCGGTGGCGATAGCGTCGCGACCATGAGCCGGACCCGCGGTGACCAGATCCGCATGAGCCCGCAGGAGATCGACGAGTTCCTGCACGGGCGCTGGAGCGCTGTGATCGGCAGCAACGGGCCGCATGGCATCCCGCATCTGGCGACGGTGAGTTACGGGCTGATGGATGGCCGGATCGTGTTCAGCTCGTATGCGAAGGCCCAGAAGATAGTGAACCTGCGCCGTGACAGCCGGGTCACCTGCCTGGTGGAGGACTTGGGCGAGAGTTACGGGTCGGTCCAGGGCGTACTGGTCTACGGTCGGGCGCGGCTGATCGAGGAGCCCGACGAGATCCGTCCGATGATGAAGGCGGTGCTCACCCGGATAGCTGCCGCGGGCCGGGCCATCGCGACCGACACGATGGCCGAGCGCGTCGTCGAGAAGCGGGCCGCCGTGCTCGTTGAGCCCGACCGTGTCCTGTCCTGGGATCACCGTCGCCTGGACGGTGCCTACTGAGGGCTTGAGGGTCAGGTGCGCACGGGGGGTGTTGACCAGGGTGCGGGTGGCCGGTTGTGTGTGACTTTTAGAAGTAGATGACGTGCCTCTTCAAGAGCTATTTGTCGCTCACTTCATCTCTGGTAGCGGTCACTCAGGAGCTTGAGGAGTTGCCAGGCCCGGTGGCATCCGGGACGATCGTGCCGTCGCCGGGCGGATGCAACATGGCGACCAGTTCGGGAGGGGTGAGCATCCATGGCTCACTTCCCGGATACGATCTCCATACCGACCGATACCGGGACGGCTCCGCGTACTCCTGAAGGGCAACTCGTTACCGGTTGGCCAGGCGACGCTGGAGTTCGACGTGGCGGAACTGGTAGACCGTCCCGACCTGACGCAGCACACCCCGGTGCTCGTGCGCGTCAGCGAGAAAGGCCATCAGCTCTCGCGGCAACCGGCCCCGCATCGCCAGCCACGCCTGCGCCACGGCAAACGGTCCCCGCGCCGTCTGGAGAAGCCCGGCCAAGAGCCCGGCTGCAGCAACCACGCCAGGACACCGGTGACACCAGCCGACAAACCCAGCAGCAGCAGCGTGATCAGACCGGTGCGCCGCGTCCGAGATACCCCCATGTCACCATCATCACGACCAGCCGTCAGCGCCCGCACACCGGCAGGTCCGCACGCCATCCACCAGCCCAGATTCAGCGACCTACATCACTGAAGGTCACGTTGTGTCGAACCGGGCGCTCCTATGAGCCGGCGGGTGCGGCGGTTGGGTGGTGGTGCGCTGGGTGGTGGTGGTGGGCCGGGCTGGTGTGGATCGTGGCGGCGGCCAGCCGGGGGACGTGACGCAGCAGGTGTGCCTCGGCGGCGTGGGCGATGTCGTGGGCGGCCACCAGTGACAGCTGCGGATCGACGGTCACGTCGACTTCCGCGCGCAGCGCATGGCCGATCCAGCGGATCCGTAGCTCGCGTACCGCGCGGATTCCCGGGGTGTGGGTCAACGTGTCGGTGGCCTCGGCGACCAGGGCCGGGTCGACCGCGTCCATCAGCCGGGCCGTCACCACCCGGGCGGCGGAGCGCAGCACCCCGAGAATGACCACGGTGATCGCCAGTCCGACGACCGGGTCCGCCCATCGCCATCCCAGTGCGACACCGCCGGCGCCGGCCAGGACCGCGAGGCTGGTGAACCCGTCGGTGCGGGCGTGTAGCCCGTCGGCGACCAGCGCCGCCGACCCGATCCGCCGGCCGATGCGGATCCGGTAGCGGGCCACCAGTTCGTTGCCGGCGAAGCCGACCAGGCCGGCGGCGGCGACGGCGCCGAGGTGGCTGACCGGGCGTGGGTGCGCCAGCCGGTCGATCGCCTCGAAGGCGGCGAGCCCACTGGACAGCGCGATCATGACGAGGACGGCGATACCGGCGAGGTCCTCTGCCCGGCCGTAGCCGTAGGTGAACCGGTTGCTCGGTGGGCGCCGGGCCAGGGTGAACGCGATCAGCAGCGGGAGTGCGGTCGCCGCGTCCGCGACGTTGTGCAGGGTGTCGCCCAGCAAGGCCACCGACCCTGACACGGCCACCACGATCGCTTGGACGGCGGCGGTCAGTCCGAGACCCGCGAGGCTCGCGAGCAACGCCCGCCGGCCGGCGGCGTCGGCCTCCACCGCGTCGTCGATCTGGTCGGCTGTGTCATGGCTGTGCCCGCCCGCCGCCTGCGAGAGAGCGTGCCGCAGCCGCGGGCCGATTCCACGGAGCGGTGCCTGATCGCGGTGCGGGTGGCTGTGGGACGGGTGGCTGTGACCATCGCCGACGTGCGCGTGATCGCCCTCGCCGGGGTCATGCCGGTGGTCGGTGCTCATCGGCCGACGATAACCGAAAACGATCATTGCGGTCGGTTTGCAGGTGCGCCCGGTCTGCTGCTGCTCGTTCTGGCCATCGGCGCATCCTGGTCTCCTGCCACACCCGTGCAGACCGCTGCCAGGCCGTGGATCACCCGGACAGAAGCCTCAAAACGGGCGGCCGGCTCTTAACGATGTGAATCTGATGCTACTGCCACAACACCAGATTCACATCGTTCCCAAAGAGCGACCGGTGAGAGGACGAGGAGTGCGGCGGCCAGGTAGTCGCCGGCCGAGTGCACGGTGAAGGGCAGTACCTTGACGACGCCGAGCGGGTAGCGGGTGAGCATGCTTTCCGCCTGCTGTTCGGCGCCCGATGGCGACCGGATGGGTTCGGGTACCGCCTTGACCGTCTGAACGATCAATCGTTTTGAGCCCGGCTGAGTCAAATTTCTCATTCATTGGCTGAACGTTCTTTGCGGACCGGAGAAAAGGTTCAGAGCGACCGGCAATAGGGACACGGCGTCGCGGGGCTGGGGCACGCGCCTCGCGTCATTGCTCCCCGCCGTCGACGCTGATCTCCTCCCAGAGTGCGGCGAACAGCCGCCGGGCGGACTCACGGTCACCGCTGTGACCCAGCGCTATACCATTGCAGATCTTGACCATTGTCGGATCCGGTCAGGGCGGTGCGGCGTTCGCCGTCCAGCGCCGCCATGACGTCGGTCCACGCCAGAACCCCGTAGAGGATCATCGGAGCCTCAACGTCAGCAGGCTGTTGCCGGTTGCGGCCGCTCCCCAGCGGGGTTGGCAGGTTACGGAGGTTGCCACCCCGCGTCCGACTTGCCCGGCTCTCGTATCATCCGATCGTGTTCTGGAGACGAGGTCAGGTGGCGGCAGGAATCGAGTCGTTGCTCATGGAGGACCGGTTTCGGGTGCAGCGGACGATGCCCGCTGATCTGCTGGCGACCCCCGGCTACCTGGTCATGAACAATCATCCACTCGGAATCGCTCCAGATGTGGCAGAGATGGCCTCATGGCGGGCGA
>NZ_CAUVXL010000157.1:0-8524 GCF_963555915.1 Protofrankia sp. Cas4 | reverse complement strand
GCGAAGCGCATCGGTTCAATGTGGAGCCCGGATTCGTCCTGCTCGGAGTGGCTCCACCGGACCGACCCGGCGGCTGGCCGATGCTACTGAGTGCATACGACGCTCGGGACGGCGCTGGGACGCAGCTATTGGCCGCGTGGTGGCTGGGCCCGGACACACCGACGAATCCCGTCGCCGCATTCAGTACGTTCATTGCCCAGTTCGGCACACACATGAGCGATGGACGAAACGAAAGCCTCTTCTTCCTTCGCTCACCTGGCACCGTTCCCCCCCAGCCGGTGCGCCGAGGGTATGAGGTCGAACTGCATGCCCTGCGCCAGACACAGCAATTCGTCGGAATGGTCGGCTGGGCGTGGTGCTTCGGAATTGACATACGAAAATATCGCTCCTATCTGTCCCTTCTCGCTCTGTGACTGATCAGGCGCGGACGGGGGCGTTGACCAGCACCGGTGTGGTCGGCTGCGCGGAACCGCCGGCCGGCTCCACGGTGACCGCGATGGCGCGGGCGGCACCGACCCCGGTCAGCAGGCGGTCCACCGCCACCGCGCGGCCGTCGGCGGTGCCGGCGGAGCGCACCCCGTCCGCGCCGACGAACCAGAACTGGTAGACCCGCCCGCCAGCGAGCGCAGGCAGGTCCCGCGCCGAGACCAGCGCGCTGTCGGCCACGGCCACCACGGCCAGGCTCCCGCCGCCGTCCAGCGGCATGCTAGCCGAGCGTGACAGCGCCACGGATGCGAGCGCGCTCAGGCGGTCGGCGCGTTGGCGCTCGTCGTCCAGACGCCGGTGCTGATCGGCCACCGTGAGGCCGGCCGCGGTGACGGCGACCACCGCCGCGGCGGCGGCCGCGGTTACCGGACGCAGCCAGCGCGGGCGGCCGTGCCTCTTCTGCGGCCGCTCGGCCTGCGCCGGGAGCTGCGGGGTGGTCGCGATCCGCCCGAGCACCGCCGACCGTAGCGACGCGGGCGGTTCCAGCGCATCAGCCTCGGTCAGGGCTGCGGCGGCTGCCCGCAGCCCGGCTACCTCCTCGGCGCAGAACTCGCATCCGGCGAGGTGCGCCTCGACCTGTGCCCGCTCGCCGGCGTCCACTGCGTCCAGGGCGTACGCACCGGTCAGCGCGTGGACGTCCGGGGGAGTCATCGTCCAACCCCCAGGCAGTCACGCAGCCGGATCAGGCCGTCGCGCATCCTCGTCTTCACCGTTCCCACCGGGACTTTCAGGTACTCGGCAACCTCACGGTAGGTGTATCCGCGGTAATAGGCCAGTGTGATCGATTCCCGTTGGATGCCGGTGAGGCGGTCCAGACAGCGGCGAACACGCTCACGCTCGAGTCTCGCCTCGACCTGTTCGACCACGTCATCGAAGCCGTCCGCGTCCCGATAGTCGAGCAGGGCAACCCTGCGTTCACGTTCTGCAGCAGCCTGTACCGAGCGGACGCGATCGACGGCCCGGCGGTGCGCGAGCGTGCAGACCCAGGTCGCGGCGCTGCCCTTGGCCGGGTCGAAGCGGGCGGCGGTCCGCCACACCTCGACGAACACCTCCTGGGTGACTTCCTCGGACTGCGCGGGGTCGCGTAGTACCCGCCGGACGAGCCCGAACACCCGCGGGGCGAGCAGGTCGTAGAGGGTGGCGAACGCATCGGCGTCACCGCGGCCGGCGCATTGAAGGAGGTCGTCGGCACGTCCCGCGGCATCGGACCCGGTGCGCGGCGCGGCATCGGGCGCACTGCCCGGCCCGCTTTGCGGTCCGATGTCCGGCGCGAGGCGCAGCACACGGCGTGGATTTTCGTCGCCTCGCATCGACACCCGTTTCCCGTCCTGTGCGGAGCTTTCGGGATCGCTCCGAGTGTGTGATCGTGTTCTTCGTATTGTGCCCCTGGCCGTGTCGTCGCGGTAACATCTAACTCATTGATCCGTATCGGGTCGGCTTTGGCGAGGAGATCAGCACGTGGGAGCGCGGCTGGAGCTGGCGGATGCTTACCTGCACACTCCGGGCTCGGACCCGACGTGGAGCGAGAGCCGCTACGTCGACTTCTACGACGCCACCGCACGGGTCGGCGGCTGGCTGCGGCTGGGGATGCGGCCGAACGAGGGGCATGCCGAGGTGTCCGCGTGCGTCTACCTGCCCGACGGCCGGGTCGCCTTCGCCTTCACCCGCGCGCCCATCGGTGCCAACGGTCTCGCAGCGGGCGGCCAGGAGTGGTCGGTCGGCGAACCGTACGTAGCCGGGCGGGTGCGCGTCGCGGGCGAGGCTCTGCTGCTGGACGACCCGTGGCTGCTCACCGACCCCAGGCGGGCGTACGCACAGTGCCCACGGATCGAGTGCGAACTGGACCTCGTGACATCCACGCAGGGCCTCGCCGCGGTGATGGGATCCGATCAGGAGCACATCGAGAAGATCTTTCTGCCCGGTCAGGCCGACTTCCACTACCAGCATCTTGCCCACATCACCGGGACGGTCCGCGTCGGCGACATGAGGTGGCAGCTCGACGGCCGGGGCGGCAAGGACCACTCGTGGGGCCCGCGTAACTGGCAGGCGAAGATCTACATGCGTTGGCTCATCTGTTCCCTGGACGACGACACCGGGTTCATGCTGCTTCGCGCTGTCGGCCCGACCAGGAGCACCCGCAGCGGACATGTCTGGGTGGGCGGTGAGTTCGCGGTCGTCGACGACTTCGAGATGCACAACGCCTACGCCGGTGAACCCCACCATGAGCTGCGGTCGGTGTCGGTACGGATCTTCGCTGCCGACCGGGAGTGGTCCGCGAGCGGGCAGCCGGTGGCATGGCTGCCGGCTCGGCACCGGCGAACCGGAGCGGACGGCGTCGAGAGCATCCTGCGCATCGTCAAGTCACCGACCATGTGGACGTGGCCGGACGGGCGCGTCGGCGTCGGACACTGCGAATACCACGACCTGCTCCAGGCGGGCGTGCCCGTCGGATTGGCCGACTGATGCCGGACGGGTCGCGGGAAACCCCGGGCCTGGCCGTGCGGGCAGTCCAGGAGTGGTTTGGCGAGCACGTCCCCGCTGCCGCGGGACCACTTCGGTTCGACGTGGTCGTCGGAGGTGGCCACTCGAACATCATCTACCGGGTGACGGACTCGGGTGGCCGGAGCTTCGCGCTGCGTAGGCCTCCGCTGGGTGCCCACCCACCGGGCGCCCACGACGTCATCCGGGAGGCCCGGGTTCTCTCCGCGCTCGGGCCGAGCGCCGTACCGGTGCCGCGGGTCCTCGCCGTGTGCGATGACGCTGAGATCACCGGCGCGCCGTTCGTCGTCATGACCTGGGTCGACGGGCACGTCGTGGCGACACCGGGCGACGTCGAACGGATCCTGCCCGATCCGTCCACGCGGCAGCGGGCCGCCTGGGAGCTTGTTGACGCCCTCGCCGACCTGCACGGGGTCGACGTCACCGCCGTGGGTCTGGGCGACCTGTCGCCGCGAGGGGATTTCATCGCGCGAGCGTTGCGCGGGTGGTTGCGCGTCTGGGACCGCGTCCGAACCCGCGACCTGCCGGTCGTGACGGAGCTGGCCGACCGCCTCGGGCGGAGCCGCCCGCAGCGGTCCCGGACCGGTCTGGTGCACACCGACTTCCGTTTCGGCAACGTGATGCTCGGTTCCGACGGGCGCGTGGTGGCCGTCCTGGACTGGGAGCTCGCGAGCGTCGGTGACGTTCTGGCCGACATCGGCGTGCTGCTCAACAGCTGGGAGCTACCGGCGGACGCAACGCCGCCGGTGTGGATGCAGACCCCGCCGACCCGCGCGGCCGGATTCCCGGACCGCACGGCGATCATCGACCGGTATGCCGAGCGCACCGGGTTCGACCTGGCGGACCTGGCGGACGTGGCGTACTACCGGGCCTTCGCCTACTGGCGGATGGCGGTGATCGCTGAGGGTGTCAAACGCCGCTACGAGTCCGCGAGTCTGGCCGGTAGCCCGGTCGACTTCGCCCATCTCGACCGCCGGGTGATCGACCTGACGGAACTGGCCGACCTCCAGCTGCGGGCGTTTACCCTGCGGGCCTCTACCGCCTGAGGGGCCGAATCCGTCCGATTGATCTATTGACATGTGATGACGCTCACATGTTTTGATGTCCGTGCGGGTCATCTATGCGCTGGGTCCAAACGTTCTGTAACCATCCAAGGGGGAGAAGGCACATGTCCAGCAACACTGACGTCATCAACGGTGCGTACGAGGCGTTCGGGCGGGGTGACGTCGCGGCGGTCTTCGCAGCGTTCGCGCCCGACCTCGAGTGGACTACTCCGGAGGGCATGAAGGCCCACGGCATCGGCGGCACCCGCAAGGGGCACGCCGAGATCGGTGCGTTCTTCGGCCAGCTGCAGGCCGTTTTCGCCGAGTTGCGCCTTGAGCCGCAGGAATTCGTGGAGTCCGGCGATCGGCTCGTCGTGCTCGGCACCCACCACATGCGCGCTCCCGGTGGCACGACCGGCACAGTCCGGTTCGTACACTCCTGGACCGTGGTCGACGGTAAGGCCATCCGGTTCGAGGAGTTCTACGACACCGCCGAGGTGAACCGCCTGCTCGCGAGCTGACCTGTTCCGGTCGCTTCGCGCGACGAGGATGCGGGGCGTCTTCAGTGGTGACGCAGGCGTTCCATGGCGCGTCGGTCCTGCTTGGTCGGGCGCCCCGTGCCCCGGTCGCGGACACCCACCGAAGCGGTAGCCTCCCGGGTCGGCGGTGGGCTCTGATCGATGAAGCACTCCCCGGCGACGGTGGCGCTGGTCCGCTTGCACAGGATGCGGGTGACGACGACGATCCGCTCGTGCCCGTCATGGCGTACCCGCACCGTGTCCCCGACGCGCACCGCGTGGGCCGCCTTGACCCGTTCACCGTTGAGATGGACGTGCCCGGCACGGCAGACGGCGGTCGCCTGCGACCGCGTTGCGAGCAGCCGCACAGCCCAGATCCAGCTGTCGACCCGCGCGGTCAGTTCCTGCGACGCCATACCACGACTCTACGAATCCGGCGGCGGCGGTGGGGTCAGGCCGTCGTGACCGGCGGCGTGGCGTCATCCGGTGCGGGGCGCGCCACCGGGCAGCCGTGCGGGAAGGTGCCGAGCTCGGCGATCTCGTAGCCGGCGGGGTAGCTGCGGATGTTGGCTCGCTGGCGGGTGTACAGCGGTTCGGTGCGTGGCGGCAGGAACCGCACCACCCGCCCGCGCAGCCGCACCGCCGCGGCGCACGCGGCCTGTTCGGCCCGGGATATCCGCGGGTAGCCCAACGCGGCGCGCAATGCGTCGTCCATCAGCCCCAGCGCGAACCGTCTGATCAGTGCGGCGGGTGCGTGTTGGGTGGGTGGGAACGTGGTGAACAGCCTGAGCGTGGCGTCGGCGACGGCGCGCCCGCCCGGGTCGGTTCCGCCCGTTCCGGTGGCGAAGTGCTCGGCTTCGTAGGCGTCGAGATAGGCGGCGAACTCCTGGTAGGTCGCCGGGATTGCGGTCATCCCCATGTGCCGCCCGAGTTCGCGGTAGTAGTGGGCGCTCGCGACCTTCTCGGTCTCGCAGAGGCGCCGCCAGCCGAACCGGTCGATCCAGCGGATCGGGACGACGACGAACGTGGACAGCACGTACACGAAATCCTCGTTGGAGATTGAATAGGCGCCGTGCATCTGGTTCATGCGGCGGATCGCGGTGCGTCCCCCCGGGCCGGCGAAGCCGTGTTCCAGGACCGCGTCGAGGATCAGCGACGTGTCGTCGTAGCGCTTCTGGACGCGTTCGGTGAGTTCACCCGTCCCGGCGAGCAGGCTCCCGATGGATGGGACGGCGTAGGTGCGGAACAACGCGAACGACAGTGACTGGTTGTAGTCCCACGGGAATTCGTGCGTGACGCTGATCCGGTAGATCTCGAGGAAGTCCGTCGTCGGGTCGAGCTGTTCGATGTGGTGCAGCCAGTCGAAGCGCTTCATCCGGGCTCCTCCCAGGGGACCGAAAAAGGATGTGAATCCGATGCTGCTCCAGTAGCAGTGGATTCACATCGTTGAGAGCGCCCGGGGCAAGGGGCGTGGATCAAGGAGCGGGGCTGGGGTGCGTGCATCGCGAGGCGGACGGCCGGTCACGGGCCGGACAGCGCCGGGGCGAGCGCGAGCAGTCTGCGGCCGAGCGGGTCGTCCCCGGTGATGACGACGTCGAGGTCGTCGAGCCTCCTACGGTCGCCGACCAGCAGGCAGAACTCCACCGTGCCAAGGGTGATCTCGGCTGCGGGCGGTGTTCGCGCGGCACCCTCAGCGCCGCCGGCATGCGCGGCACCCTCGGCACCCCCGACGGCGCCGACGCGCACCAACCAGGATCCTCCACCCGGCCCGGTGAGCGTCAGCTCGACGGTGCCCGCCGGCGGCTCGGACACCCCTGGGATGTCGAGGGTGGACAGCTCGTCGAGCAGCCGCGCGGCAAGGTC
Organism: Protofrankia sp. Cas4; assembly: GCF_963555915.1. Taxonomy (NCBI): domain Bacteria; kingdom Bacillati; phylum Actinomycetota; class Actinomycetes; order Frankiales; family Frankiaceae; genus Protofrankia; species Protofrankia sp. Cas4. Next base: position 2,115 of record NZ_CAUVXL010000157.1, on the reverse strand, counting down.
GGACATGACGTGCAGATCGTGGGCGAGCGGGTCGGGCAGGCGCAGGCCCACGGCGTGGGCGATGTCGCGGGCATGGATCCACGTCTCGAAGGCCCGGACGGTGAGCTGGTCGGCCACGGACATCCCGATGCCACCGACCTGGATGGACCGGCCGGCGAGGTTCGGCTCGGCACGCAGCCGCGCCGCGATCGCGTCGACACCGTCCCGCCACAACGCGCGGGCATACTCCGCTGGTCGGGTGCGGGCGTGGGCGATCAGCGCCTCGCTGTGGGCGACGACGTCCTGACGCGGATCCACCGGTGGGTCCGCGGGAATCCCGATCGCGGCGGCGAGCAGGCCGTCGGTGGCTGCGACATGGGTGACCAGGTCGCCGATGGTCCAGCCACGCACCGGGCTCGGCGCAGCCCGGGCCGGGCCGTCGAGTTCGGCGAGCGCGGACTCGAACAGACCCGCCGCCGCGGCGAACGGCGCGGCAAAGGCGGGTACCGACGGCGCCGGCCGGCGCCGCGCCAGCGCCGCGGTCAGGACCTGGGTGGTCGGCGGTGGCGACCCGGCACCGGTGTCCGCCCGGTCGGTGAGCGTGGCCAGCGCCGCCGCGGTCTGCCGCAGCGTAGCCGCCTCCTGCGCACACGCCGCGCAGCGGTGGACATGCGCCGTCACCGCCGCGGTCTCCTCGGCGTCGCAGGCGTCCAGCGCCCATGCCCCGAGAAGGTCGGTCACGTGCCCGCCGCTTGCGTTCACCTGCCTGCGCCCTCCCGTGAACCGACCTCGACCGTTACCTGGAGGGCCGAAGGCGATGCGATCGTGGTTCTGGCGCATCGCCGGAGGCCGAAGTCCCCTGGCCACTAACGGTAGGTCCCGCCGCCGCCGAAAGCCAGCCGTGTGACATCCGGACATCGGGGACCTGTGATCGTTTATACGATTATGAGGTGAGGTTGCGGTACTGATGCACGGCCAGCGGTGCGAACACCGCACCGATGCCCACCGACCAGACCACCGACTGCCACACCCAGTGGAGCGCGGGGCCGCCCTCCATGAGGGCACGCACAGCGTTGATCGTGACGTTGGCCGGCTGCACCGTCGCGTAGCCCCGCAGCCAGCCGGGCATGGTGCTCACCGGCACGAACGCCGAGCTCGGGAACACCAGCAGGAAGAACGGCAGGATCGAGGCGACCTGCGCAGTCTCGGGATCCTTCACGGCGAGGCCGATGGATGCGAACACCCACGACATGGCGTAACCGAACAACAGCACGAGCCCGAGCCCGGAGATGATCGCGGGGACGGAGTTGTGGAAGCGGAACCCGACCGCGATCCCGACCGCGATCATAATCGGCAGTACCACGACGGCGCGGCACAGGTCGGCGACGGTCCGGCCGGCGAGGACGGCCGAGCGGGCCATCGGCAGGGCACGGAACCGGTCGATGATCCCGCTCTTGAGGTCTTCGGCCAGCCCGACCGAGGTCGCCGCGCCGCCGATGAGCGACGCCTCCACGAATATGGCCGGGACGATGTAGTTGACATAGACACCGCCGGGGACGGCGATGGCGCCACCGAGGACGTAGCGGAACAGCAGCAGGATCAGCAGCGGCTGGGCACTGGAGATGAGGAGCAGCTGGGGTGTGCGCACGAGCCGGACCAGGTTGCGTCGGGCGATTCCGGCGATGTCACCCAGGGCGACGGTCGGGCTGAGCGACGCCGTGCGTGCCGTCGGCCGGTCGAGCGTGACGATGTTCATGCGCTCCTCCGCGGGGTTCCAGAGATCGCGGGTATCGGAGCCGTTCCGGCCGCTCCGGCCGTTTCTGGCCCTCCGGCCGTTCCGGCCGTACCGGTGGCGGACCGGGCGCCGGACCCGTCATCGGCCGGCTCGCCGGCGGCGTGGCCGGTCAGCGAGAGGAACACGTCGTCGAGCGAGGGACGCCTGATTCCGAGATCGTCCAGGGCGACACCGTCGTCGTCGAGACGGCGTCCCGCGGCCAGCAGGACCTTGGCCCCGCCGCCCGTCGGGACGGCGACCCGGCGTCGCTCGGCGTCCAGCTGGGGCGGACCGTCGCCGAGGTCGGCCAGGAGCGCCGCGACCCGGCCGAGGTCGGCGGGGTCGACGACCCGGGCTTCGAG
>NZ_CAUVXL010000156.1:0-16527 GCF_963555915.1 Protofrankia sp. Cas4 | reverse complement strand
CGCCAACACGATCGACATCATGCCGGCCCGGCCCGAGCACATCCTGCTCGTCGTCGAGGTCGTCTCGCCGGGCTCGGAGACGACCGACCGGATTGTCAAGGCCGAGCAGTACGCGAGGGCCGGAATCTCGTACTACTGGCGGGTCGAGCAGCCCCCCGCCGGCGTCCCGGTCGTCTGTACCTACGTCCTCGACCCGGCAGCCAGGACGTACCATGCCGGTGAGGTCTCCACGGGCGTCGTCGACGCTGGCGCACCCTTCCCAGTCAAGATCGGCCTTACTCGGCTGTAGCGACGTCTGTCGCGCGCTTCGGTACGAGCTGGCATCCCGTCCTCGGCACCAGAGGTCTTGGACGGGGGAAGCCATCATGATCGAGTCAAGTTCGTAGGCGTGAGTCAGGCTGCCAGACCCATCCACCATCCAGTCTGTCGACGTTGCCGAGATCATCTTATCGGAGCGTCGCCAGGATCGTTTGAACCTGCCGAAGTAAACGGCGCGCAGCGGGTGGGTTCGGCAGCGACACGGCTCGTGGGACCTGCCTCGGTGTCCAAAACTGGTGAAAGTAAACGAAACCGGGCAATCGGATAGGAGGAGATGTGCGGACGAAGGGCGCGCTCGTCTGGGGCCTGCACGAGGAGTGGCAGGTCGAGCAGATCGACGTGGGTGACCCGCGGGAGGGCGAGGTCACGGTGGAGCTGGCCGCCTCGGGGCTGTGCTTCTCCGATCGGCACATCGGGGACGGGGATTTTCCGGCGAAATTCTTCCCCATCCTCGGGGGGCATGAGGGTGCGGGGGTGGTGACAACGGTCGGTCCGGGCGTGCGCGGGCTGGCCGAAGGCGACCATGTGGTGCTCGGCTTCATCCCGTCCTGTGGGCAGTGCCCGCCGTGCTCGTCGGGCCGGCAGAACCTGTGCGACCTCGGCGCCGACCTGCTGACCGGGAAGTCGATCTCGGACGGGTCGTACCGGGTGCGCGCGCGCGGCAAGCCGGTGATCCCGACCTCCCTGCTCGGCACCTTCTCCCCGTACGTCACCGTGCACCAGGCATCCGCGATCAAGATCAGGAAGGACGTCCCGCTGGACAAGGCGGCGCTGGTCGGATGCGGGGTGACCACCGGGTGGGGCTCGGCGACCCACGTTGCCGGGGTACGACCGGGCGAAACGGTGGTCGTCATCGGTGTCGGCGGTGTCGGCATCAACGCGGTGCAGGGTGCGGTCGCGGCCGGCGCGAAGTGGGTGATCGCCATCGACCCGGTGGCCTTCAAGCGGGAGCAGGCACAGCGGTTCGGTGCCACCCACACCTTCGCCTCGCTGGACGAGGCGTTGGCTCCGGTGACCGAGCTGACCTGGGGCCGCGGTGCGGAGAAGGCCGTCATCGCCATTGACCGGATGCGTGGCGAGTACATCGCTCCGGCGTTGGCTCTGGTCGGTAAGGGCGGCACCTGCGTGGTGGCCGGGATGGGTCCGGCAACCGACCTCGACGTCAAGCTCAGCCTGTTCGAGCTGACGTTGCTGCAGAAGACCCTCAAAGGTGCGATCTTCGGTGGCGCGAATCCCCGGGTGGAGATTCCCTGGCTGCTGGACATGTACCGCGAGGGAAAGCTCAAGCTGGACGAACTGGTCACGTCGACGTACAAACTCGAGGACATCAACTCCGGCTATGCCGACATGGCCGCCGGACGGAACCTACGCGGCGTGGTGCTCTACACCGACGCCGACCGCTGATGGCGTAGAAGCGGGCTCGGTCGAAACAGATGAGAGACCTCGTCTCACGGTGTCCGGGAGGGCCTCGGTCAGGTACCGACGTAGGCCGCGAGGTGCTCGCCGGTGAGGGTGGAGCGGGCGGCGACGAGGTCGGCGGGTGTGCCCTCGAAGACGATCCGGCCGCCGTCGTGGCCGGCACCAGGGCCGAGGTCGATGATCCAGTCGGCGTGTGCCATGACCGCCTGGTGGTGCTCGATGACGATGACCGACGTGCCGGAGTCGACGAGCCGGTCGAGCAGGCCGAGCAGCTGCTCGACGTTGGCGAGGTGGAGGCCGGTGGTCGGCTCGTCGAGGACGTAGACGCCGCCCTTCCCGGCCATGTGGGTGGCCAGCTTGAGCCGCTGTCGCTCGCCGCCGGACAGCGTAGGGAGCGGCTGGCCGAGGCTGAGGTAGCCCAGCCCGACGTCGGCGAGCCGGTCGAGGATGGCGTGCGCGGCCGGCGTGCGCGCCTCGCCGGCGCCGAAGAACCCCTCGGCCTCGGTCACCGACATCGCGAGCACCTCGCTGATGTCGCGGCCACCGAGGTGGTGGACCAGCACCGCTGCTCCGAACCGCTTCCCCTCGCACTCCTCGCAGGTGGTGGCGACGCCGGCCATCATCGCCAGGTCGGTGTAGATGACGCCGGCGCCGTTGCAGGTGGGGCAGGCGCCCTCGGAGTTGGCGCTGAACAGCGCCGGCTTCACGCCGTTGGCCTTCGCGAACGCCTTGCGGATCGGATCGAGCAGTCCGGTGTACGTCGCCGGGTTGCTCCGTCGCGAGCCGCGGATCGTGCCCTGGTCGATCGGCACCACCCCGTCCCGGCCCGAGACCGAGCCGTCGATCAGGGAACTCTTTCCCGAACCGGCGACGCCGGTGACGACGACAAGCACCCCGAGCGGGATGTCGACGTCGACGTCGCGCAGGTTGTGCGCCGTCGCGCCGCGGATCGCAAGCCGGCCGGCGGGCGTCCGCACCGTCTCCTTGAGGGCGGCCCGGTCGTCGAGATGGCGGCCGGTGAGGGTGCCGCTGGCCCGCAGTCCCTCGACGGTGCCCTCGAAGCAGACGGTGCCGCCCGCCGTACCGGCGCCGGGGCCGAGGTCGACGACGTGGTCGGCGATCGCGATCGTCTCCGGCTTGTGCTCCACGACGAGCACCGTGTTGCCCTTGTCCCGCAGCCGCAGCAGCAGGTCGTTCATCCGCTGGATGTCATGGGGGTGCAGCCCGATCGTCGGCTCGTCGAAGACGTAGGTGACGTCGGTGAGCGAAGAGCCGAGGTGGCTGATCATCTTGACGCGCTGCGCCTCGCCGCCCGACAGCGTGCCCGACGGCCGGTCGAGCGAGAGGTAGCCCAGCCCGATCTCCACGAACGAGTCGAGGGTCTGCGCCAGCGTCGCGAGCAGCGGCGCCACCGACGGCTCGTCGACGCCGCGGACCCAAACGGCCAGGTCGCTGATCTGCATCGCGCAGGCGTCGGCGATGTTGATCCCGCCGATCCGCGAGGCGCGGGCCGCCTCGTTGAGCCGGGTGCCGCCGCACTCGGGGCACGCGGTGAAAGTGACCGCCCGGTCCACGAACGCCCGGATGTGCGGCGCCATCGCCTCCCGGTCCTTGGCGAGGAACGACTTGCGGACCTTCGGGATCAGCCCCTCGTAGGTGAGGTTGACGCCGTTGACCTTCACCTTGGTCGGCTCGCGGTGGAGGAAGTCGTGCAGCTCCTTCTTGGTGTACTTACGGATCGGCTTGTCCGGGTCGAGGAAGCCCGACTCGATGAAGATCCCCACGGTCCACCAGCCGTCCACCTTGTAGCCGGGGATGGTGATCGCGCCCTCGGCGAGCGACTTGGAGTCGTCGAAGAGCTGGGTGAGGTCGATGTCGGTCACGCTGCCCATGCCCTCGCAGTGCGGGCAGGCGCCGGCGGCGGGCAGGTTGAAGCTGTAGTGGGACGACGGCCCGGCACTCGGCTCGCCGAGTCGGCTGAAGGCGATCCGCAGCATCGCGTTGGCGTCGGTGGCGGTGCCGACGGTGGAACGGGAGTTGGCGCCCATCCGCTCCTGGTCGACGATGATCGCGGTCGTCAGCCCTTCGAGTACGTCGACCTCGGGCCGCGCCAGCGTCGGCATGAAGCCCTGCACGAAGGCGCTGTAAGTCTCGTTGATCATCCGCTGCGACTCCGCGGCGATCGTGCCGAACACCAGAGAGCTCTTGCCCGAGCCGGAGACGCCGGTGAACACCGTCAGGCGGCGCTTCGGAATCTCGACGCTGACGTCCTTGAGGTTGTTCTCGCGCGCGCCCTGCACGCGGATCACATCGTGGCTGTCGGGAACGTGCAGCGCAGGCGACTGCGTGTCCGTCCTCGTGGCCATGCTCATCGTGTCTCCATCTGTCAGAGCGACCGGCACTGGGACGCGGCGTCGCGGATGAGCCGATGCGCGGTGTCGCGACGACGCTGAGGGCGGGAGCGGATGTCGGCCCTCAGCGGTCCTGAAGCAGCCCGAGGACATTGCCATCGGGGTCGGTGACGGTGGCCACCAAGCGACCGCCACCGACGTCGTGCGCGGGCTCCTTCACGGTGGCACCCGCGGCGGTCACCTCGGCCAGCTTCGCCTCGATGTCCGGAACGTGCCAGTAGGCCACCGGTGAGGTCATGCCCTGCGGTCCACCGCCCGGCACCAGCCCGATGTGCTGGCCCGCGGCCTCGTAGCCGACGTAGTAGGACTCGTCGGTCTGCGGCGGTACGCCGAGCAGTGCGCTGTACACCGCCTTGGCCGTCGCCAGGTCGGACACAGGATGCAGCACGGTCTTGATTCCCTGGGTGGAAGAGCCGGTCATGGTCGCTCCAGGAAGGTCGCGTGAATCGTGATGGCCATGACGGTCATGCTAGGTGCGGATCGGTGACCGACGCTTCTCCGAAACTGCTCACTTTCGGCCGGCTCTCCATGGCTTCCGCTATCTTCTTCACACCGTTACGAGCGCCCGGCAACAGGGATGCAGCCGTCCGGAGCCCCTGGCCCGGCGACGGCCTGCATACCTCGTGCCTCGAGCGGTTCGCCGCAGCTGGAGCAGGTCATGACCGCCGTCGAGATCTGCCCGCAGTTGGTGTGCCTCATGAGAACCGGCGGACCGTCCGGCGCGGCGTGCTTGTCGCCCCACTGCCGCATGCTTTCCAACACCGGCCACAGGTCACGGCCCTTCTCGGTGCGCCGGTAATCGTAGCGCGGCGGATGCTGGCTGTAAGGCTTCTTCGTGAGGATGCCGGACTCCACCAGCTTGTTCAGGCGCTGGTTGAGCACGTTGCGGGAGATCCCGAGCCGATCCTGGAACGCGTCGAAGCGGCTGACTCCGAAGAAGACGTCCCGCAGGATCAGCATCGACCACCACTCGCCGACGACCTCGAGGCACTGCGCGACCGAGCAGTGCATGTCGGCGAAGCTCTTGCGTTCCATGCCCCCATGCTAGCTAGTTGCATGATGGAACTCACTACCTCTAGAGTAAGTTCTATGACAGAACTCGCCACGGTTCGCGACCGTCCGACCGCGGCACCAAGGCAGGCAGCGCCGCGCCAGGTGCTGCTGATCGTGTGCGCCGGCGTCATCCTCGCCAGCCTCGACCTGTTCATCGTCAACGTCGCCCTGCCGCAGATCGCCCGCGATCTCGGCGCGTCCGACCTGGGCGGACTGTCCTGGGTGCTCAACGGGTACGCCATCGTCTACGCGTCGCTGCTGGTGTTCTTCGGGCGGCTCGCGGACCGCTACCGCCGTGACCACGGGTTCCTGCTCGGCATCGCCGTCTTCACCGCCGCGTCCGCCGCCTGCGCGGCATCGACGAGCGTCGAGATGTTGATCGGCTTCCGGCTGGTGCAGGCAGCCGGGGCTGCACTGCTGACCCCGACCTCGCTCGGGCTGGTGCTCGCCGCCTACGAACCGGCGCGCCGCCCCGGCGCGGTCCGCGCGTTGACCGCGGCCGGCGGGGTGGCCGCCGGCATCGGCCCGGTCGTCGGCGGCCTGCTGGTCGCCGCCAGTTGGCGGTGGGTGTTCCTGGTCAACGTCCCCGTCGGGATCACCGCCCTGGTCGTCGGCTGGCGCCGGCTGCCCCACATCCACGGCCACCCCGTCGAGCGGCCTGATCCGCTCGGCGTGATCCTCATGACCGGTGGCGTGGCGCTGTTGACGTTCGGGCTGGTCAAAGGCAGCGACTGGGGCTGGACGTCGTCCTCGATCATCGCGTCGCTGACGGCCGCCGGGCTGCTGCTCGCCGCGTTCACAGCGCACTGCCTGCGCAGCCGCACGCCGCTCATCCGCCCGTCACTGTTCGCGTCCCGATCCTTCACCGGCGCGTCGATCGTCGCCCTGTCCTTCTCCGCAGCGTTTGGCGCGATGTTGCTGTCGATCGTGCTGTGGGAGCAGGGCCACTGGGGATGGTCGGCCCTGCGCGTCGGCCTTGCCTTGGCCCCCGGACCGCTGATGGTTCCGCTGATCTCCTTCGGCCTCGCCGGCCGTCTGATCGCCCGCTACGGACCCGCAGCTGTGATCGCGGTCGGCGGCGTGGCCTTCGGGGCCGGCGTCGCCTGGTGGGCCCTTGCGATCGGGACCGAGCCGAACTACGCCTCGGGCCTGCTTGGCGGCATGATCCTCACTGGTGTCGGCGTCGGCCTGACCCTGCCGACGATGATGGCCACCGCCTCAGCCTCGCTGCCCCCGCCCGAATTCGCGACCGGGTCCGCAGTCATCAACATGCTCCGCCAGACCGGCCTGGCCCTGGGCGTCGCCATCGTGGTCGCCGTCCTCGGCGGCGCTAAAACCGGCGGCACGCAGCTACACGCGTTCCGCACCGTCTGGTGGGCCACCGCCGGGATCTCCCTCGCCGGAACCGTGCCCGCCCTCGCCCTGCTCCGCCGGCCGGCGGCACAACGTTGAGATCGGCCTAACGGTCGGCGGTCAGCCCGCCGAGCGCACCGTCCTCGTCCTCGTCCTCGTCACCGTCACCGTCACCGTCACCGTTACCCCACAATCGCAGCCACCGCACGGCGGTTGGGTCGACGACGTCACACCCACTCGCCGGGCTGGGTCTTTGACGTCACCGACGCCGGGCGGCATGTCGTGGGTGCCTTCGAGTGGCGCCCGATCTTGTAGCGGGCGAGTTCGGCGGTCTGCTGGTCGTGGCTGGCGAGGTCGGCTCGGCTGGCGCCGTGCGGCGGTGCGGCGGTGCGGCGGTGCGGCGGTGCGGCGGTGCGGCGGTGCGGCGGTGCGGCGGTGCGGCGGTGCGGCGGTGCGGCGGTGCGGCGGTGCGGCGGTGCGGCCAGGAAGCGAGCCTGTCACAGAAGGACTTCGATCTGCGACTGGAAGACTAATTCTCGTGCAATCGGCAGACTAAAAGCTCTGCAATTGGTAGAGTAGCCCTGTGATCGACTATCGGCGCCGCATCCTCGACGACACACTGGACGAGCTTCAGCCGTACCTTCGTGCCTTGTCGATCCATGGGCCGAAAGGGGTCGGCAAGACCGCGACCGCGATGCAACGCGCCGCGTCGGTCATCGATCTCAGCCTTCCCGGCCAGCGTGAGATCGTGACGGCCGACCCGTCCATCCTGACCCGCCTGCCCGGGCCGGTGCTCGTGGACGAGTGGCAGCGCGTTCCCGAGGTGTGGGACCACGTGCGGCACGCGGTTGACGCCGGCTCGCCGCCCGGCCACTTCATCGTCGCCGGCAGCTCGGCGCCCCGGGGGACGGTGGTCCACTCGGGCGCGGGGCGGATGGTACCCATGCGAATGCGTCCGCTGAGTGTGGCAGAGCGGGGCATCGAGACGCAGACCGTGAGCCTGGCCGCGCTCCTCCACGGGAACCGGGATGTCGGCGGGGCCACCGCGCTCCGGTTGACGGACTATGTCGAGGAGATCACGGCATCGGGCTTCCCCGCCATCCGCGGTCTGCCGCCACGCGTACGACGGGCGGAACTGGATGCATACCTGGACAACGTCGTCCAACGGGAATTCCCCGAGCAGGGCTACCCGGTCCGCAGGCCGGCGGCGCTGCGCGCCTGGCTCGCCGCCTACGCCGCCGCGACATCGACAACGACGACCTATTCAAAGATCCTCGACGCTGCCACCGCCGGGCTGGCGAACAAACCGGCCAAGGAGACCACGCTCGCCTACCGCGACGCCCTGTCGTCCCTGTGGCTACTAGACGCGATACCGCCCTGGATTCCCAGCCGGAACCATCTTGATCGACTCGGCCAGTCCCCCAAACACCACCTAGCCGACCCCGCTCTAGTCGCACGGCTGCTCGGACTCGACGACTCCGCACTCCTGCGCGCTGAGCAAGGCAGCACAGACCTGTCGGAGGGCACGATCCTCGGCGCGCTTTTCGAGCATCTTGCCGCACTCAGCATCCACACCTACGCCGAGGCCGCCGAAGCCCGTGTGGGCCACCTACGTACGCGCAACAACGACCACGAAGTGGACCTGATCGTCCAGCACGCGGATGGCCGGATACTGGGCATCGAGGTCAAATTGGCCGACCGGGTCGAGGACGTCGACGTCAAGCACCTCCAATGGCTTCGCAATCGGATCGGAAAAGACTTGATCGATGCCGTCGTCCTCTACGCCGGCCAGCATGCCTACCGTCGAAGCGACGACGTCGCCGTCGTCCCGCTGGCCCTGTTCGGCCCGTGACCGCCACAGGCGGCCGAGCGGCTCAGCCCGGCCTCAGCCAGCCGGAGATACCAGCGAGGAGGCCCTCGTCATGAGCACTCCGGAAGCCGACTGTCCCCTGTACCCGCCGCTACGCCCCCAGGTCACCGTCTTCGCCCACGACGTCGACCCGGCCGTCGCTGCGGTGATCGCCGTGTCGCAGCTGCCGTTGTCGGCAGCCGGATTGGGCTCAATGCGAGCGGCGGGCACGCTCGACGATCTCGTCCTCGTCGAGCGGAACTGTGTGGTGCGTCAGGCATCGGAACTGCGCCGGATCCTCGACGAACGATCCGGCGTCGCCGGCCTCCGCGACCCGATCCACGACCTTGACGGCCCCGCATGGACCGCCTGAGCCAAGTCGTAGTCCTTGATCAGAGTCGGGAAGTCGCCGCAGCGGTGAAGGCGGTCGCGACCGAGTTCCAGCAAGGAAATCGAGCCAGGTTCGGCGGCAGTCGTTCCTGAAAGACGCGGCTCTGGCCTGCTTACCCGGGTTGACCTGGGAAGAAAGGTTTGGAGGTGACGGGAAGGTGGCTTCCGCGTGAATACCGGCGGCTGATTCCTCGTCTCTAAACTGAGTGGGTGCCGATCGTCCTGACTGTCCTCGACCGCGTGTGCTGGCGCGGCCGGCCGGTGGTCGGTCAGCGTCCGCAGGCGTTGCTGGCCGCCTTGGCCGTCGGCGACGGTCAGGCGGTGCCGAGCGACCGGCTGGCCGAGGCGATCTGGGGCGAGCACGGCCCGGGAAACGCCGGCAAGGCGCTGCAGGTCCTGATCTCGCGGACACGCGCCCAGTGCGGACCGGACGCGGTCGTTCGAGACGGCCACGGTTACCGGCTCGGCGTCCCCGCCGACCAGGTGGACGCGTTCCGACTGCGCGACCTGACGGTGCGTGCGCGGAACCTGCTCGCGGCCGGTGACGTGCTCGTGGCACGTGAGGCGGCGACCGAGGCCATGGCGCTGGCGGCGTCACTGGCGACACCCCAGGACGGGGACGATCACCCGCTGGCGGAGCTCCGCCGCGGCGCCGAAGGGTACCGGGCCGAACTGGCCGGGTTACTGGGTCGCGTGCTGAGCCTGACCGGAGAGCACGCGTCCGCGCTGCCGCGGCTAGGGGAGGCGTTCGACCGGGATCCGTCGGATGAGGCGGTGCTGGCCTGCCTGCTGCGAAGCGAGGCGGCGGTACGGGGCACAGGCGCGGCTCTCGACAGGTATGAGAGATACCGGGCCGGGCTTCGCGACCGACTCGGCGTCAACCCCGGCTCCGAGCTGGAGCGGGTGCACCGCGAACTGCTCCACCTCGACGAGCCAGTGCGCGCGGGCCTGCACTACGACGCGAGCTCGCTGGTCGGGCGCTCGGACGACCTCCGGCAGCTCAGCGCGCTCGTCAACTCCGCCCGCGTGGTCTCGATCGTCGGCCCGGGCGGGCTTGGTAAGACCAGGCTGGCCCATGTGCTCGGCCGGTCCATCCAACGGCCGGTGGTGCACTTCGTCGGCCTGGTTGGCGTCACCTCGCCGGAGGACCTGATCGGCGAGGTCGGCTCGGCGCTGGGAGTACGCGACTCGGTGCACGGCCGCCGGACGTTGACGCCCCAGCAGCTCGCCGACGTGCGCGGACGGATCGCCCAGCATCTCAGCGCGGCGCCCAGCCTGCTGATCCTCGACAACTGCGAGCATCTCGTCGACGCCGTGGCCGACCTGGTCGCGTTCCTCGTCGCCACCACCAGCGATCTGCGTGTGGTCACCACGTCGCGCGCGCCGTTGGCGATCAGCGCGGAACACGTCTATTCGCTGAGCGCGCTCGGTCACGCGGAGTCCGTCGAACTGTTCCGGCAGCGAGCCGTCGCAGCGCGGCCCGACGTCCAGCTGCCCGACGACGCGGTGACCGACATCGTGACCCGGCTGGACGGTCTCCCGCTGGCCATCGAGCTCGCCGCCGCCAAGGCGCGGGTGATGTCCGTGGAGGAGATCCGCCGACGGCTGGAGGACCGGTTCGCCCTACTGCGCGGCGGCGTCAGGAACGCTCCGGACCGGCATCGCACCTTGCTTGCCGTCATCGACTGGTCCTGGAACCTGCTGGCGGAGCGCGAGCGCCGCGCGCTGCGGTGGCTCTCGGTCTTCCAGGACGGCGTCACCCTCGCCGCAGCCGAGGAGGTGCTCGGCGAGGACGCGCTGGGCGCGGTGCAGGCGCTGGTGGACCAGTCCCTGCTGACCGTCGCCGAGTCGAACGCCAGCGTTCGGTACCGGATGCTGGAGACGGTGCGCGAGTTCGGCCGGATGCGCCTCGCCCAGGCCGGCGAGCGGGAACAGGCGCAGGCGTCCCGGCGCGCGTGGGCGATCCGCTACGCGAGCGCCGCGGCGCGGGGGCTGTTCGGCCCGGACCAGCTCGCGGGCATCGACGCGCTCGCCGCGGAGGAGATCAATCTGGCCGACGCACTGCGCCAGGCGCTGGCCGGCGCCGACCCGGAGGCCGCGGTCCAGGTGTTGTGCGGCCTGGGCGGGCTGTGGTCCGTCCGGGGTGAGCACACCAGGGTGGCGGCGCTTGCGGGCACGGTCGCCGAGACGGTCGCCGGCTGGTGGCCACCGGCGGAGCTGGCCGACCCCACCCGCGCGGCCATGGTGATCGTGATGCAGAACACCATGATCATTGCGACGAGCCAGGCACTCGGTCCGATCCGTGACCTGCTCGTCCGGCTGGGGACCGACGAGCGTGGCGACACCCGGATCAACGCCATGGTCACGGTGCTGCTCGCGCATGACCCGGCCTGCGCCGGGGGCCTGGAAACACGGCTGGGCCAGCTGGCCGGCTCCCCGAACCCGTCCGTCGCGATCGCGGCCCTGCAGTGGCGGAGCTATCTGCTCGAGAACGCCGGTAACCCCGCGGGCGCGATCGACGCGGCCGAGCGCGCGCTGGCCCTGATGCGGGGGGCGTTCGACGGCCCGTGGGTCGTGGCGATGCTGAACGCCCATCTGGCCGGACTGCACATGCAGCTGGGTCATCCGGCCGCGGCCGTGCCGCACGCCCGCGCGGCGTTACCGGTGCTCGAACGGCTCGGCGCGCTCGACGACCTGATCCAGCTCCACTCGGTCCTCGCGCTGTGCGCCGTGGCTACCGGACGTCTCGACGAGGCTGGGGGGCACCTTGGCCAGATGGACCAGATCAAGGAGTCCGACACCATCCTCAGCGGCCGGTTCGCGTTCGGGACCGTCGCGGGGGAACTCGCGCTGGCGAAGGGAGATCCAGTCGCCGGGCTCGCGGCGTTTCGGGCCGCTGCGGCGCGCATGCGCGCGTTCGTCTTCCCCGGCCAGGCTCCGACCGGCATGGAGCCCTGGCAGTTGTTCGCCGACGCGAGCCTGTTAACCGTGCTCGCCCACCACGGGACCAGCGGCGACGAGGCCGAGGGCGCGGAGCTGTTTCGCCTGTGCCTGGCCAGGACGTCACGTGTTCTCGGCCTCGGTGACCGCTACCTCGACTACCGGATGTGCGGCATGGCGCTGTTCGCGCTCGGCACCTGGGGGCTGGTGCGATCGGCGATGCCCCCGGCCGAGGCCGTGCGGCTGCTGGTGCTCGCCGAGCGGTTCTCCTACAGCCGGATGATGCCGACGATGGCCTGGGAGAAGATCGCGCCCTGTGCCGAGGAACGGGCGCCCGGCCGGGTCGCGGCCCTGCGCGCCGAGTTCGGCGATCGCCACGGGCCAGACCTGGCCGACACGGCCCGCCGCGTCGTCGACCAGATCGGGCCCGTCGACCAGATCGGGCCCGTCGACCAGATCGGGCCCGTCGACCAGACCGGGTAGGCCTGGCCGTCAGCCGGCCGCCAGCCGGCTAAAGGTGCCGTTTGTAGAGCCGTACGGACAACGGCGCGAACACCGCGATCACGGCGACGCCGGCGACGAGCGTCCAGCCCGCCTCCATGGATAGGTGGGCGTGGTTGGCCAGCTCCCGGTCGGCGGAGACCAGGTGCGATACCGGGTTGACCCTGACGAACGCGGCCAGCCAGCCCGGCAGGGTGTCGATGGGCACGAACGCGTTCGACAGGAACGTCAACGGGAACATGATCATCATGGAGATGCCCTGGACACTCTGGGCGCTGCGCGCGACGGTGCCGAGGCAGGTGAACACCCAGGCCAGCGACCAGCCGATGAAGACCGCGAGCAGGATCGCGGCGACCACGCCGAGCACGCCGCCGCCGGGCCGGTAGCCGATCGCGATGCCCATGGCGAAGGTGATCGTCGCGGCGATCGTGTAGCGGAGCAGGTCTGCGACCATCGGCCCCGCCAGCGGCGCGATCCGGGCCATCGGCAGCGACCGGAACCGGTCGAAGACGCCCTTGTCGATGTCCTCGCGCAGCTGGGTGCCGGTGGCCATGCTGGTCGTCAGCACGGTCTGCGCGAGGATGCCGGGGATCATCAGCGGCAGGTAGCTCTTCACATCGCCAGAGATCGCCCCACCGAAGATGTAGGCGAACATCGCCGTGAAGAGGATCGGCTGCAACGTCACGTCGAAGAACTGCTCCGGGTTGCGCCGCATCTTCTTGGTGGCACGCCAGGCCATGATCATGATCTGGCGGAACGTGTCCGCCGGGCTGGGCCGGCTCTGGGCGCGGCCGACCGCCGCCCGGGAGTCGATCGTGATCGTGGTCATCGGGCCACCTCCTGTGGGGCTTCCGCACGCATGGGTTCGGGCTCGGTCGTGTCCGCCCGCTCGCTCTCGCCGGTGTCGTGGCCGGTGAGCGCGAGGAAGACCTCGTCGAGAGTCGGCTTGTCGACGCCCACCGAGGCGACGTGGACACCCGCCTGGCGCAGCCCGATCAGCACGTCGGCCACCCGGTCGGCCGTCTCGATCGGGACGTTGAGCTGCCCGGACTCCGGGGTGAGGACCGGCTCCTCACCGAGCTGGCGGCGCACCACATCCGCGGCCAGCGAAATATCCGCGCCCGCGGCCAGGCGCAGCTGCAACGTCAGGTTGCCGACCGAGCTCTTCAGCTCGTCAGGTGTGCCCTCGGCCACCTTGCGGCCGTGGTCGATCACCGCGATCCGGCCGGCGAGCTGGTCGGCCTCGTCGAGGTACTGCGTGGTCAGCAGGACGGTGCACCCGCTGGCGACCAGGTCGCGGATGGTTTCCCACATCTGCCCGCGCGTCCGGGGGTCGAGGCCGGTGGTCGGCTCGTCGAGAAAGATCAGCGGAGGCCGAGTGATCAGGCTCGCGGCCAGGTCGAGCCGCCGCCGCATCCCGCCCGAGAAATGCGAGATCCGCTTGTCCGCGGCGTCGGCGAGGCCGAACTGCTCGAGCAGCTGGGCGGCGGTGTCGCGTGACCTGCGTGAGCTCAGGCCCTGCAGGCGCCCGAACATCCAGAGGTTCTCGGCGGCGGTGAGATTCTCGTCGACGGAGGCGTACTGACCGGTGACGCCGATCAGCTGCCGCACCCGGTGCGGCTCGCGGCGGACGTCGACGCCGAAGACGGACCCCTCGCCCTCGTCGATCTTTAGCAGCGTCGCCAGCATCTTCAGCATCGTCGTCTTGCCGGCACCGTTGGGGCCGAGCACGCCGAAGATCTCGCCCTCGCCGATATCAAGGTCGACGCCGTCTACGGCTCGCAGGTCGCCGAACGTCTTGACCAGGCCACGTGCGTGGACCGCGGCTGTCATCGAGATACTCCTTCCGAACCGTGCTCTGGTGCCCGGCCCTCGGTGACAACTCTGTGGGCGACCGGTTTCACCGCGCCCTCAGGACGGTTTCACGGACCCTGCCCGCCTCGACGAGTGGGCTGGTCCGGGTCGGCCACGAGGTCGAGGCCCGCGCGGCGATGGATCCGGAGTTGAGGCGCGACGCCAGGGCGCGGCCCGGTCGCCACACGACTCCTGGCCAGGGGCGATGCCGGGTGAGCGCCCGGCTCGCAGCACCATCCATCGAATCGCCGGCCGGCGCCGCACGGTCTTGAAAGGCCAGCTCCAGCTGATGCTCAACGGCATCGCCGGCCACGGCTGGGCGGTCAGCTTCCTCGTCACGACCCTCCCCGCCGACGAGCACGTCGACGACGGCACCCCCCGAGACGTCGTCCGAAACCCCGCCGCCGCAGAGCGCCCCATCGTCGACCTCGGCGGCGTCCTCGTCACCTCCGGCCAGCACGGCGTCAGCCGGTCCGTTCGGCGCCCCCAGCATGGCACCCCAGCCATGATGTCCCGGCTGCACCTGGTAGTAGCCGTTGCCGGCGTTGGTGCCGCCGTCAACCAGGAGGTTGAGCCCGGTGATGTAGCTGGAGGCGTCTGAGGCGAGGAACAGCAACGGCCCGATGAGCTCCTCGGCCCGGCCGACACGTCGCATCGGGGTCCGGCTGGCGACGTACTCCGCTACGCCCAAACCCTCGAGGCCGGGCGCCGTCAGCCATCGCCGCAGCCCGGTCGCGGGGCCTCATTCCGGGAGCCGGATCGCGATCACGACGTTGCCGATCTTCTGCCCGGACTCGACGTATCGGTATGCCTCCACGATCTGCTCCAGCGGGTATTGCCGGTCGAGAAGCGGCCGGAACCGCCCCGAGGCGAGCAGGTCCCGGATGTACTCCACCATCGTTCTGTCGATCGACGGGTACGGGAACACCACTCTCCTGCTGCGCAGCAGCGGGGTGAGCATCGCGAGCACCGGGTTCTGCGCGAATCGGCCGAGGCGTACACCCCGCGGGGCTTGAGCAGCCGCCTGCACCGGCCGAACGAGCTCTTGCCGACCGCGTCGAAAACGGCGTCGTAGACATGCTCGTCCCGCGTGAAGTCCTGCGTGGTGTGATCGATGACCCTGTCGGCGCCCAGCCCTCGCGCCGCGTCGACGCCGTCCGGGCCGCACACTGCGGTCACCTGGGCGCCCAGACATGTCAGCAGCTGGACCGCCGCCGAGCCGATAGCCCCAGTCGCCCCGTTGACCAGGATCTGCGTACCGTCCCGGACCGGGATCCTGTTGATGAACGACAGGGCGTAGTGCGCGCCCTCCGTGGCGGCGGCGGCCCGTTCGAAGGTGACCCCTGCCGGCACCTGCGCGAGCGGGCCATCGGCATGGACGGTCAGGTACTCCGCGTGGGTGCCGAAGGGACCCTCGTTGTAGCCGAAGACCCGGTCCCCGGTCCGGAAGACGGTGACGTCGGTGCCGACCGCCTCGACCACCCCGGCGAACTCGTTGCCGAGGATCGTGGCCTTCGGCCCGGTGAGCCCCGCGACGAACCGCATGATGAACGGTCTGGCGGCCCGGTAGCCGCAGTCGGTGCGGTTCACCGTCGCCGCGTGCACCCTGACCAGGACCTCACCGGCGCCGGCCGTGGGCTTGTCGACCTCCTGGATTCCCACAACCTCCGGTGGGCCGTACCTGGCGTGCACCGCCGCCCTCATCCGCGACCGACCTCTCACGTGCGTCCACCGTGACCTTCGGACGCTCGGTGGGTGATGCTCACGACCTCGATGGTGACGGTCCTCGACGCTACTTGCATGACCCATGGGGACGAGACCTGTAGGGACCAATTCCCTGCGCAGGCGGGGTGCGGTCTACCTTGCAGGCCGGACGTGCACCTAGTTCCATCGCGCGTGGGCGTGTCGTTCGAGGGTGGCGATTCCGGCCAGGTGGTAGGCGTCGGCTGCGTCCGCGAGGTCGGCCGGTTCCAAGCCCGCCTCGCCCGCGGCGGTGGCGAGGTCACGCCCCGCGAGAACGGCGCGTTGCACGCGGGCGGTGATGCTCTCGACCAGAATCCAGGTCTCGCCGGTCGTCCCGTTCCTGGCCTTCGACCGCGAGATCCGGACCGTGATCTGCACGACCAACGCGATCGAGAGCTTGAACGCCCGCTACCGCAAGGCCGTCAACGCCCGCGGGCACTTCCCCAGCGAGCAGGCCGCGCTGAAGTGTCTCTACCTGGCCACCATGGCCCTCGATCCCACCGGCACCGCCCGACAACGCTGGTCGAACAAATGGAAAAGCGCATTGAATGCATTCGATATGACTTTCGACGGCCGCCTGACTGTCGGCCGAAAGTAACCCCAGAAAGATTACTTACACCGGTTATATTGACAGACCCGATCATCGCCGGGGAACCGCGGCTGAGACCGTGTCGTGCGCGCTGGGGGGATGACGAT